>JANOTC010000621.1:0-7307 GCA_031416175.1 Gammaproteobacteria bacterium | reverse complement strand
CGGTGATGATGCGCGTGACGTGTTGGTGCATCCGACGGCGCTAGCCCCCAAGCTCGTCGTTCAAGTGGATAAACTCATCGAAGATCTCAACCAAGATATTCGCAAAACCTTCGGTCCAACGCTTTGCGATCAGTTGATTAGGGATTTACAGCAGGGAAAAGAAAAAAGGGTACCTGATTAGATCTAACTCCACGCCTCATTCATAGTCGAGCAAGCGCAAGGGAAAGGGGCGCCGGGTCACCGTGAAATGACCCCTGACCGTAATGTACGCCCATCGCTTTTAACAGATCGACAATGGCTTGGCTTTCCACCCACTCGGCAACGACGGTTAAGCCGAACACCTTGGATATTTCCACGATGGCGCGTACGAACGCTTGATCATTGCCTTGTCCCACAATATTGCGGATAAAGGAGCCATCTATTTTGAGATGATTGATGTCGAGTTCTTTGATTAAATAAAAGGATGAAAAGCCAACGCCAAAATCGTCCAAGGCGAACTGACAGCCAAGGCCTTTGACGCGGCGAATAAAATTTTGCACGGTCGATATATTGATAAAAACGGCGGTTTCCGTAATCGCGAAAATGATGCGTGTGGGATCTACCTGCTGCAGTGCGAACTCGTTTTCGATGAAAAGCAAAAACTCGGGATCATCCACCGATTTGGCGGAAAGATTGATAGCGACGCGAGCGCGGTTGAGCGGATCACTACGGATATCGGTCAGGCAGCGGCGCACCACCATCCGGTCTAATTTGCCAATCAGGCCGAACGTCTCGGCGGTCCTTACCATGTCGTAAGGGGGTAGGGGTAAACCGCTGCTGTCGCGCAGGCGTAATAATGCTTCGAAATGCGAAATCGTATTGCTTCTTAGATCGACGACTGGCTGATAATGCATGTCGAAGCGCACTTTTTCCATCGTTTCGCGCAAGAGCTCCAAATTGCCCAAGGTTTTGCGACTTGCGAGCTTGCCTGCTTCGTCCGCTTTGGTGAACACGTGAAAACAATTGCGGCCTTTTTGCCGCGCAGCGTCCAAAGAGATTTCTGCATTCGTCAGCAACACGCTCTCTTCCATTTGCTCCATGCATTGAGCCGCTCCCAGCGTTACTGTTACGCCATGGAGTTTGCCGCCTAATAGCACTTTTTCTCCGACGAACTTGTCCAGAATACTCTGTAACTTGTCCATGATTTCATCGGGTTCGATGCCAACCAGTACCAGTGCAAAAATGTCGCTACCGAAACGGGCAATATAGTCGGATGTTCGAATGGACGACTTCAACACGCTGGCCACATGCTGTAACGCATGATCGCCATCTGGATAGCCATAACTATTATTAATGAAATGCAATCCGTCCACATTGGCCAAAACAAGCAGAGACGGGTGATCGCGGCGCCGTGCCGAGCGCGTTAGCATGTGTAAGAAGCGTGTTAGCTCAAGTTTGTTGTAAAGACCCGTAAGCGCATCATGTTTACTCAATGTTTCGAGGCGAGCATGTTGCTCTTGGTCGCGGTCAAAGCGTGTCTGCGCTTGCTTCAAAGTCGCTAGCAATAATTCTTCGGTCAAAGGTTTGGAAATATAGCCATAAGCGCCATATTGCATGGCCGCCACCGCGTCGCGTATTTCATTTTTCCCAGAAACCATAATGAAAAGCGGCGGGGGCGCGATATGCCGTGTCAACTGTAGCAGTTCTATGCCGCCCATCTTGGGCATCGCCATGTCACACAGTATCAAACTCGGTGGATTGGCGGTAATGAGTTCAAGCGCCTCGCAGCCGTCACTGGCCGTAATTACCGAATAACCGAGTTTTTTCAGTAAGGTACGACCAATAAATTGGTCAATTTCGCTATCGTCGACTACGATGGCGGTATTCATGTAGTTACCCGGCGCGGAAACAATTCGGTTTACCTTCCCTTAAAAAAGTCAGTTCAAAGTCTTTAAATGAATATGGAAAGCGCCAGATTCACCTTTGGCGCACAGCGCGCCGTTACATAACGGACCTTTAACGGCAGTTCTTTAGCGAGAGCTAAGGCCTTTGACGCAAAATAACGGACGCGTGTGGTGGCAATTATCTGCAATCTACGTCTCTTCGAACCCGTGATTAACTGGCGCACAGAGCTGGAATGCGTCACAATGGTTAGCCATGCGCGCGTGCGCGTAGGTATTATTAAGATTCACACATCGAATTTTGAGGTTATGACTAAATGAAGGCCATTTTGCTTGCTGTTTTTTCGGCGATATTGGTGATGGGATTAACCATGCAAACGGCGGAAGCCAAGCGCCTAGGTGGTGGTTCGTCCTTTGGGAGTAAGTCTTCACATAGCCAGCCGCAGAAATCGGATGCTGCCCCTGACGCGAAGCCTCAAGGTGCGCCTCAGGCTGCGCCAGCCTCCAGTTCGGCAGCCGCCCCTGCGGCTACACCGCCGCGCCCTGGCTTTGGCGGAATGATGGGCGGGATGTTGGGAGGCCTGTTAATGGGCGGTTTATTAGGCTCGCTTTTCGCGGGCGGCGCATTTGATGGCATCAATTTCATGGACATTCTAGTTTTTGCAGCCCTGGGTTTGGCCGCCTTTATGGCATTTCGATATTTTGCAGCACGACGTGCGCCGAAATTCGCCACGGCATCGTCATACGGTGCGCCTGCGCCGGCCGATGTAGGTGCGTCATCTGTACCTGAAGCGGCTTATCAACGCTCGGCTGTGTCGATGCCAGGTTCGTCCAGTTCTTTCGATGCCTTTGGTTCCTTTGGTCGAAAGTTAGCGCTGCCTGCCGGATTTATCACCAACGACTTTCTCGATGGCGCAAAGCGTTCCTACACGCTACTGCAAACAGCCTGGGACAAGGGCGACTTGGCCGATGTACGCGAATTTACAACTGACAAAGTGTTTGCAGAAATTCAAGATCAATTTCGCGCTCGTTCCGGTGAAAACCGCACTGAAATTCAGTCCTTAAATGCTGAATTGATGGATGTGAAAGAGGTGAATGGAAATCTGGAAGCCAGCGTCATGTTTGATAGTAAGGTCAGTGAGTACGATGCAAACTCGCCAATGATTGTTGACTCCTCGCATGTTAGAGAAATTTGGCATTTCGTGCGTCCAAAATTGAGCCTGCGTCCAACGTGGTTCCTGGATGGTATTCAGCAAGTAGAGAGATAAATTTAGAGCAAAGCTGACAGGCTCCGCCTGCTTGTTGCGGCGGGCCTGTCAGTGTTGTTAATTGCAAAAGTCGACGAACCGCTCACTCCCCGCCAGACGGCCTACGCCAAGCCTAAAATTTCACATTTCGTAATGACCACGGGTGATGACAATCTGCCTCGGGACGATCACCCGACCGGTGGAAATAGGCTCGTTTTCCATGCAGTCTTGCAATCAGTTCAACGAATGCTATCATTGATAGCGTGTCACTAATGAGCAAAACCTATGACCCGATTATTGGTCCGCGACCTGCCGCCTGAGGTCGTCGTCGCACTAAAGCGACGCGCCGCGAAGCACGGACGTAGCGCGGAAGCTGAGCATCGAGAAATTCTGAAGAGCGCCCTGATGGGGCCTAGGAAGAAGTCCTTCGTCCAGGCTTTGGCCGCCATGCCGAACGTTGGGAACGATGCAGATTTCGAGCGTATCGACGATGCCAAGGGTGGCCATGTATTTACTTGATACCAACGTGTTGAGTGAAATTCGCAAGAAGCAGAACGCCAACATCGGGGTACGTAAATTTTTCGAACGCGTGATCGATGCTAACGTGCCGGTGTATGTCTCCGTCATTACCATTGGCGAGCTGCGACGTGGCATTGAGCTCATTCGCCATCGCGGGGATGCGCAGCAGTCGAAACAGTTGGAGCAATGGCTAAACGCGCTTCTGGTCGACTATGGGGACTTTATATTGGATGTGGACGAGGACATCGCGCAGATGTGGGGCAAGCTTCGCGTTCCGCATCATGAAAATGCGATTGATAAACAAATCGCCGCTACCGCAATCATAAACGAATTGACCGTTGTAACGCGTAATGTGAAGGACTTTCACAACACCGGCGCCCAAGTGATCGACCCATTCGAGTGAGTAGGGGCGTACCCAAAGGCAGGGGGGGCTGTCAATGCGGTTATCCAGCGCCGCACATCAATTTCGTGGCCAATTCCCAAGCTCAAATATGAGGTAGTCATGAACGTGGGTTTTATTGGGTTAGGAATAATGGGGCGCCCCATGGCCTTAAATCTTCGGAAGGCGGGGCATACGGTCTTCGTTTATGGGCGACGTCCTGAGTCGATGCTCCCGTTAATAGCCGCCGGATGTCATTCGTGTGGTTTCGCCTCGGAGGCCGCTGCGCAAGCCGACGTGACATTTATTATGGTGTCTGACACGCCTGACGTCGATCAAGTAATTTTCGGCAAATGCGGCGTCGCAGAGGGCGCAAAAGCGGAGGCCGTTGTGATCGACATGAGCACGATTGCACCGGCAGCAACACGTGAATTTGCGCAGCGATTAAAGCAGCAAGGTGTTGATATGTTAGACGCGCCCGTGTCCGGTGGCGAGCAGGGGGCCATAAATGGGACGCTTTCAATTATGGTGGGCGGCGACCCAGGCGTGTTTGAGCGCGTGTTGCCGTTGTTTGAAGCCCTGGGCAAAAATATCGTGTGGATAGGCGCGCATGGCGCCGGTCAAGTGGCCAAAGCGTGCAATCAAATAGTGGTAGGGCTAACGATTGAAGGTGTGGCCGAGGCGTTGACGTTCGCGCAGCGTCAGGGTGTGGATGCAGGCAAAGTGCGTGACGCACTGATGGGCGGATTTGCCAATAGCCGAATTCTCGAAGTACATGGCAAGCGTATGTTAGATGATAACTTCCAGCCGGGGTTTAAAGTGAAGTTGCACAAAAAGGACATGGCGATTGTTGAACGCGCCGCACGTGAGGTCGATCTACCGCTGCCGGGTGCGAGCCTTGTGGAGCGGCATTTGAGTGAGCTGGTTGAAGCGGGTCTGGGTGAATTGGATTCCGCTGCGATTGTTAAAGTGGTCGCAGGGCGTTTGGAAAATTAGGTTTATGCATTGTTTGCATGCGCCTGTAGGCGCGCCAGACCGCCACTTTCGTAGCCTTCGACACCGGTTGCGACCTTGTAATGGCAGGGAAAAATGTTTCGGCCTTGACCTGAGTGCACAAAAACACGATCATACCGCGTTTCTTTCCGCGGGAGGGGTCATGCTGCGCGTCCAAAAATCAGGATTGCAGTGTGGCAATATCCTAGCGGTTTCGGACCATCATTTGACAAGGTAACCCATGAACGTTGCTGACAAAAAACGGTTACTGCGCGAAATGTTGTTCGCGCGGCGTTTCGAGGAGCGGTGCTACGAGGCTTACGTAGAACGCAAGATCGGCGGCTTTTTGCACCTGTATCCAGGTCAAGAAGCGTGCTGCTTTGGTGTTATGGAAGCTGCCCGCCCTGGCCATGATTACGTAATTACGGGCTACCGTGATCACATCCACGCCATTAAATGCGGCGCGGATCCGAAGGCTGTCATGGCCGAATTGTATGGTAAGGAAACCGGCTCCAGTAAGGGGCGCGGCGGTTCCATGCACATATTCGATGCTGAACACCGCTTTATGGGTGGCTATGCATTGGTCGGTGGGCCGTTCCCACTGGCTGCGGGTATGGCGAAAGGCATTCAAATGAAGAAGGGCGACGAAATCGCTATCTGCTTCTTGGGTGACGCGGCCAATAACCAAGGCACTTTCCACGAATCGCTGAACATGGCTAGCCTTTGGCGCTTGCCTGTTCTGTATGTGTGCGAAAACAACTTGTACGGCATTGGCACACGTATTGACCGTTCAACGGCTGTGATTGAGCAACATAAGCGTGTGAGCGCCTATGGCATTCCATCCGAGCTGGTCGACGGGCAAGATGTAGAGAAAGTGTACGAAGTGGCTAAGCGTGCCGTGGACCACGTTCGCAGCGGCAAAGGCCCGTTCTTTTTAGAATTGCGCACTTACCGTTATCGTGGTCACTCCATGTCCGATTCGAACAAGTACCGTTCGAAAGAGGAAGAAGTGGAATGGGCAACGCGCGATCCAATTTACATTTTGCGTGACCGCTTAATTGCGGAAGGCGCTTTGAATATGGACGAGTATTCGGCCATGGACAAAGAACTCATCGCACATATCGAAAACGATATCGTTCGTTTTGCTGAAGAGTCTCCCGAGCCAAAAGTCGAAGAGCTCGAAAAATATGTACTGGCCGAAAACGACCCCTACGTACACGGAGGCCCACGCTAATGGCGCAAATGATGTTTTGGGAAGCGATTCGTCGCGCCCATGATGAAGAAATGACGCGAGACCCTTTGGTTATTGCGATGGGTGAAGACGTTGGTGTCGCTGGCGGCACGTATAAGGCGACGTTCGGCCTGTACGACAAATTTGGCGCTGAACGTGTCATCGACACGCCGATTTCCGAAGGTGGTTTTACCGGCCTGGGCATTGGCGCGTCGTTTGTCGGCATTCGCCCAATTATTGAGATCATGTCGGTCAATTTTGCCTGGTTGGCCATGGATCAGATCTTCAATTCGGCGGCAAAAGTGCGTTACATGTCGGGCGGTCAATTGACGGCGCCGGTGGTGATTCGTTCACCCGGTGGCAGTGCCCACCAATTAGGTGCACAGCATTCGGCACGTATGGAAAAAGTGTTCATGGGTGTGGCGGGATTGCGCGTTGTGACGCCGTCAAACCCACGTCAAGCCTATGGACTGCTCAAGGCGGCCGTGCGCTGCAACGACCCTGTGTTCATCAATGAACACGAGCTCATGTACAACATGAAAGGCGATGTTCCAGACGCAGAATATTTCCATCCCCTAGAAGGTTCGGAAGTGGCGCGTGTTGGCAAAGACATTACCTTGTTCGGCTACAACATTTCGGTGCATTGGGCTTTGCAGGCGGCAGACGTATTGTCGAAGCAATATGGCATTGAAGCCGAGGTCATTGACCTTTATTCACTTAGCCCGTTAGACCGCGAAGGTATACGCGCATCGGTGACGAAGACACATCGCGCGATTATTTGCGAAGAAGCAGAACCGGCGGTGGGTGTTGGCTCGGAAGTCATGGCCATTATCAATGAAGAATGTTTCTTTGAATTGGATGCCGCGCCAGTTCGCGTTTCAGCGCGCAACGTGCCGATGCCATATGCCCATGCGCTGGAAAAAGTCGCCATCCCTACGTCGAAAGATGTAGTAAAAGCGGCGCTGAAAATGTTAGGCCGGTCATAGGTCGAACAACCCGCGTATTTGGCTGAATCTACCGCACTGGAAAGACCTTGAGGCGGCGTCCGCTACACGGAC
>JANOTC010000620.1:0-2864 GCA_031416175.1 Gammaproteobacteria bacterium | reverse complement strand
ACATGCTTCACCCACACTAAGAAGGCGCGGCGTAAGAATGCTTCTTGGGGATAGGGCAAGCATTTATCCAGGCGCCGAAGCACCAAGGCTAATTGTTCATAGTTTTCGCAGCTTTCCAGACGGGCGGCAAGCCGGTTTCAGGCGTGATTTGCTTTTCTTTGATCAAATGCTGGTAGAGCAAGAACACATAAGCGCCAACCCGGACCGCCATCCAATGGTCCGGCTGGGACTGAAATTCCAGCATGAGGTAAAAATAGACCGACCCGCCCTCGGCGTGACGGACGCTGAACATCATATCGCCCTCGTACTGTCGAGGCTTTTGATAACGTTCGCTGTTGCATGGAAACTTAGCTGTGCCGATTAGCATTCGCCGCCTCCGCGGCCAGTTTCAACTTCCCTTCGCGCCAAAGTCAATTGATACTGCGCCTCAACTCAAAATCGGGAATCGCGCGCCGCATGAATTCGTCAAATAGCGGCACGGTAAAGGCCATGTCGCCGTGAGATGGACTAAAAATCATGCCTTTTTTTATCAAACTAGCCCGAACGGGACCCAGTGTTGTGATTTTCACCTGCAAGCAGGTGGCAATATCGCCCGTGCGATAAGGTCCGGGCCCTAGCTGCGCCATGGCGCGAAGGTACATTTTTTCGCGTGGTGTAAGACGATCAAAGCGTACACGAAAAAAGTTTTCATCCAGCCGTTTTGTCACCAGAGCCGACGTTTCTTGGACCACGTGCAGACTTATCGGCGAAGCGACGGCGTGATTCCACGACTGGTAACCCCATTCTTGGAGAAAATACGGATAGCCCTTAGTTAATCTAAAAATTTCCTTCAGCGCAGCCGGTTCGAAGGACTCATTTGCTAGGCTTACTGGGTCCTGGAGCGCCTTGGTGGCATCGGGTTCTGCCAATGGGCCGATATCCGGGAAGTTGAACAGCCGTTCGGCATAGGACTTGGAGTCACCGGCTAGACCAGGAAGTACGGGCAGACCGGCCGCAATCAACACGAGCGGGAGCTGGCGCTGCTGCATCTTGTGCATGGCCATGATAAGCGCGCTCAGTTCAGGCGCACTGAGATACTGGATTTCGTCTATAAGAATTGCCACGGCGGTGCCACGCTCTTCCGCAGCCTCGGCAACTGCGGTGAATAGATTGGGGAGGTCGACTTCCAAATCGCCGCTGTCAGCGGCACCCTGCTCCGGGTCTATGTCCAGACCGAACTCGACATCCCCTACCGTGACTTTGATTCCACTGATGAAGCTTTTGAGTACCGCAATCCCCCGCCGAACCTTGTTTCCGGCCCCAGCTATACGATCCATATCGAACAATAACCGACGTACGTGAGGGACGAGCAACACCGCCAAAGATTTGTTTTCATGGGCCTCGACTAGAATAGTGCGGTAGCCGACGGCTTGAGCCATTCGCTCCATTTCATTGAGCAACACCGTTTTGCCGACGCCGCGCAGTCCGGTCAACAACAGGCTCTTCTCCGGCCGTTTGGCGCGCACACGCCCGAAAAGGACTCGCGCCTGCTCTAATATGGCGTCACGACCCGCCAATTCCGGCGGTGGAGAACCCGCGCCTGGAGAGAATGGGTTCCTAATTTTGTCCATCGCGTTGCCTATCTATACCGATTTATTCATATTTATACGCTGTTATACGTATAAATTCGAATAATTAACTATAAAAGGTTGGCGTGAACAACAAAGGCACGAATTATAGTGGACCCCAATGTCAAGGTGAAGACGAGTTTCAGGCTTCCTGTCCGTCCGACTTGTTCAAACAACTGGGCATCTGATTGCGCTCGGCAAGTTACACCAGCCAGTTCAAGAAACACGCGACGGGTAAAACTAGCCCGCGCAACGCACTTGACCACCTTTTCAAGGAACGCCTAACAATGGACAACGCGGTCCGTTTACGCTATATTATCGAAAGGTGATACCTAGTGATATGGTGAATTCATTTTGGCTACTTCAATCAAGATTGATGACGAACTCAAAGGCCGCGTGCAGCAGCTGGCCCGCCTGCGGCAGCGGTCCGCACACTGGGTCATGCGCGAGGCCATAGCGCAATACGTCGGTCGCGAAGAGGCTCGCGAGAGCTTCAAACAAGAGGCGTTGGCGTCTTGGGCTGAACATCAGGAAACTGGCCGACACTTGACCGGAAAAGAAGTACGCACTTGGCTAGACACATGGGGCACGGAGGCCGAAACGGAACTACCCCAGTGCCACGAGTAATTGTCACTGAAGGCGCGGGACGTGGACTAGAACACTGTCGCCAATTCTTATCCCCAAAAAACCCAATAGCGGCCAGGCGAGCCGCGCAAACGATAGAGCGGCAACTAGCACGCCTGGAAACGAACCCGAACACAGGCCGACCGCTCCCAGACTTGCCTGAACTGCGCGAGCTGGTAATCGCTTTCGGGGACTCTGGTTATGTCGCCCTGTATCGCTACGAACCGACCGACGATGCTGTGTACGTACTGGCCTTCCGACACCAGAAGGAAGCTGGATATTTGGGATCCGAACAGAATGACGCGGACACTTAGGCCGAAGTGCTTTTGGCGGCATGCACGATTGCGTCAATTTCAGGTTGAGCGAGTCGCATAACCGCTATTCCTTAGAAAAATACCGAATTCAACGGTGCGCGGACCGCGAGATGTTCGCTTGTTGCCGTCCACGAAAGCTTGTAGGTAAGGCAACCGCGTGAGCAAATAGAACGCGCTTTCCAACGGCGAAAAATCACGCGTCGCAATTATTGGGGTAGCGGCTAACGACGGCGTATAGTCGAGCAGCGCTTCGCGAAATCGCGCAAACGGGCGCTCCGTGTGCGGCGTGACAAAATACTCGCGTATCGGGCGTAACGGG
>JANOTC010000619.1:0-14767 GCA_031416175.1 Gammaproteobacteria bacterium | reverse complement strand
GCGATTGGTCACAATCGCACCCGCAATCTTCATGATCGGCTCCCAATCCGGATCGGTAATATCCGTGATCAAGATTTCACCGGGCTGTAACTCGCCCATCTGTGCCGCTTCAAAAATAACCCGCGCTTTACCACTGGCGATTTTCTGGCCGACGCTCATACCCTGACTTAATATAATGCCGCGATGGCTCAGCGTGTAATTTTCCTGGACGTTGCGATCCGTCAGCGACTGAACGGTTTCTGGTCGCGCTTGCACAATAAACAACTCGCCCGATAGACCATCTTTCGCCCACTCTATGTCCATCGGACGCGCCACACCGGCTTTTTTCGAGTAATGTTCTTCGATCACCATGGCGTAACGCGCTAAAGTAAGCACTTCATCGTCATTTAAAGCGAAACGTGCGCGATCTTGTGCTTTCACATTAACATTTACTGTCGAGTGACCCGCCACCGCATCGCTCGAATAAATCATTTTGATGGCTTTCTCACCCCGCTGCCGCTTAAGAATTGGGCAATTTGTTGAGGTTAGTGTTGTCTTAAATACTACGTATTCATCCGGGTTCACCGCACCTTGCACGACGTTTTCACCCAAGCCGTAAGCCGCCGTAATAAAAACGACATCGCGAAAACCCGATTCGGTATCCAGCGTAAACATCACACCCGACGCAGCGAGGTCTGATCGCACCATTTTTTGCACGCCAATCGACAAAGCCACACTCATGTGGTCAAAGCCTTTATCGAGGCGATAAGAAATCGCGCGGTCCGTAAACAACGAGGCGAAAACACGCTGGCAGGTTTGAATCAAATTACTGGCGCCGCGAATATTAAGGTAGGTTTCCTGTTGGCCTGCGAACGAAGCCGAAGGCAAATCCTCTGCTGTTGCGGAGCTGCGCACAGCCACATCGGGGCTATCACCGTATTCCACCGCGAGGTTCTGGTAGGCACTGCGAATATCGGCCGCTAAATCTGCTGGCATCGTCGCATGACTAATCCACTGCCGAATCTTCGCGCCAGTCACCGCCAACGCTTGCGTATCGTTGATATCGAGACTCGCCAGCGCCGCAGAAATTTTGTTGTGCAGGTGATTGGATTCAATGTAGTGGCGATAGCCATCAGCGGTCGTCGCGAAGCCATTGGGCACTTTCACGCCAAAGCTTGATAACTCGCGATACATCTCACCCAAAGAAGCGTTCTTACCACCGACAAGTGACACATCGTTGATGGTTAGATCGGCAAAATTTCGCACGTATTTCATTAATGCTCTCCCTGTATTATGTACGGTCAGATCATTCTAAGCCAAACTCAACGGCCAGTCATATAACGTATATTTATAGGACATAGTGCACCTAATAAGGACCCAAAAACGGTCCCTGTTGGCCGACACTCTCCTTACGCAAAAAGACGCGCACGAAGAGTGCCTAAAACTAAATTCTGGCTAAAAGTCAAGTATTTTATTGAGTCACTATCGAATATTTTTCTGGGCTTTAATTCGGATGCTGTTTGCTGCGTGAATGTCTAAACTTGAGTTGAATGCTAATATAACCGCATACAATCATTGTGCAATCGACGAGTCGGAGTAAAAGCGAATTCGGACACACGCAAAAACATTTCCTCTCGCTACGCGTGGCATTAGAATTGCCCCGACAGGCCTGATTGTGCTTGCGCTTGTGCTGCCGACCGTGGCGTTTGCAGCAAGCCCTGGTCCGCTACAACCGCCAAAAACCGGCCAGGCAACCAGCGTCTTGGCAGGTGAAGACGGTAAGCTACAGATTGGCCGAAGCTGGCCTGCTACCCGCTTTATCGACAATGGCGATGGCACACTCTCTGACAACTTGACTGGCCTCATGTGGCTCAAAGACGCGAATTGTGCTCGAAATTCGGAGTTTTTGCCGCAAGCCACCACCGGGGAATGGACTCTCGCCCTAAAATTTGCAGAACGCCTAAACGACGATTCGCTGTCTGCACCTTGCAAACAGTATACCTCCCACTTTTCCGACTGGCGCACGCCCAATATCAACGAATTGATTAGCTTGATGCGCGCGGACGTAACACCTATTACGGATTGGCTAGAGCTACCTGGAGCAGTCAATTCAAGCGGATTTAACAATGTCGTCGGGTTTGGTCCAGATGCCTTAGCCTGGAGTTCTACAACAGTTGCGGACCGCCCCGACCAAGCCTGGGTGGCCGATCTCCACTTCGGCGGCATTGCGATGGCGCCGAAAGTAAGCGCCTCCAACGCCTACTATGTATTTAGCGCCGTTCGCAACGTACCCGGCTCCAATGTACCTCTAACGGGTCAAAATAAGCGTTGGTCGACGGGTGATGACGGTGACACACTTCGCGGCCGCCGTCCCGCCTTTCCGCGTTTCGTGATCGGCACGGACGGCACGGTGATCGACAAGGCCACCGGCCTCATGTGGTTTCAGACGCCAAGCTGCCTTAGTCAAGGCGTCGCCTGGGTCAGCTCACTCAGCCTTTTTACTGGCCAAAACGCCGGAACAGCCACTACCTGTCCAAGCTACACGGCCAATCACGTCGATTGGCGTCTACCTAACATGTTCGAGCTGCAAAGCATGCTCGACTTCGGTCAAACGGGGGTCGCTCTACCCGCTGGACACCCATTCTCACTCGGTTCACTCACGAAATTTTGGACATCCACACCCGGAAAAGCCATACCGAATACAGCCTGGGCGGTCGATGTAAGCACGGGCACGCTGCATGGGCAAAATGACCAATCGATGAATTTCGGTGTGTGGTCAGTGCGTGGGCCTGCGAGCTACCCTGATATCGACATTATCACCGAAAGTGATTCCACAGCGGATAAGCCGCATTTCACCCTCAAAAATGTCGGCAATAAAGAATTGAATATTAGCGGCGTTAAAGTCGCCATCCAAGACAGCGCGACGCAACAATATCAAACCAACGTAACGTTTAACGTGACCGGGCCAAGTTGTGCAGGAAAAGTCTTACTGAAGGGCGCAACCTGCGATTTGCGCTTGGAAAAAGACTACACCAACTTAACACGCCAGGCTGTTTTCGCGGTGATCAGTTCCGACGCGTTGGCGCTTCCAGAGGCAGCCGTCATTTTGAAAATAGCCGATCCGCCCTTACCGCCGCCCGACGACTCGGCTGACGACTATAAATGCTTCATTGCCACCGCCGCCTTCGGCTCACACCTTGATCCAGAAGTGCGTCAACTTCGCCAGTTTCGCGACGAATTTATGTTAGGCAACATGACTGGCAGTGCGTTCGTTTCGCTTTACTACGCCACCGCGCCGCCAATAGCCCACTTTATCAGGGAACATCCGTTCGCTAAGACTGTCGTGCGTACGCTCTTAAAGCCCATTGCGGAGGCAACGCGGTCACCCCTATTGACGGCTTTTGCGGGTTTATCGCTGAGCCTTCTGCTCTTGCGACGTCGGCAAAAGCAGCCAACCGCTACTTCTTGGAAAACGCTTTAATAACAGCCAAAAACTCGTTACCGTAGAGTTCTAACTTGCGTGCGCCCACGCCGGTAATCCCGGCGAACTGGCGCAGGTTTTTGGGTTTGGCTTGACTCATTTCCTGGAGCACCGCGTCGCTAAAAATGACATAAGGCGCAACACCTTGTTCCTCGGCAATTTGTTTACGTCGTTGGCGCAAACCTTCAAACAGGCCGCCGCGCGCAGTCTCTTTGTCCTTTTGCACATCGCCACTTTTCTTCTTCGCCGGACTGGCTTCTTTATGCGAAAAAAACACCTGTTCGCCGCGCAATAAGGGCCGTGCACTTTCCGTTAGCTGCAGGCCACCATGACCGTCTACATCGACTGTTACGAAGCCACGCGCCACCAATTGGCGCAAAAGCGTGCGCCATTGCGTGACCGAAAGTTCCTTGCCTATTCCAAACACGTGTAAGAGTTGATGACCCGCTTCGCGAATGCGACTTTCATCCACGCCCCTAAGCACGTCGATAACATAACTGACGCCAAAGCGTTGGCCTGTCCGGTAAATGCATGACAATGCTTGCCGGGCGTACGTGGTAGCGTCGAACACATCGCGCGAGGACGTGCAAATATCACAATTTCCACACGCTTCGTCCAGTGCGTCGCCGAAATAGTTGAGCAAGATGCGCCGCCGACAACGTGTCGCTTCACAATAGGCCAACATGGATTCTAATTTGTGGTGCTCAATTTTTTTTCGCGCTGGTTCTGAGTCAGAAGACTCTAACATTTGGCGTAGCGCCACCACGTCTTGCAAGCCGTAAATCATCCACGCGTGTGCGGGCAAGCCGTCACGTCCCGCTCGACCAGTTTCTTGATAGTAGGCTTCCAAACTGCGCGGCAAATCCAGGTGGGCAACAAACCTGACGTTAGATTTATCTATTCCCATTCCAAACGCGATCGTCGCCACCATCACCACACCCTCTTCCCGCAAGAAGCGTTGCTGGTTTTGTTTGCGTTGATCCGCGGTTAAGCCCGCGTGGTAAGGCAAGGCATCCCACCCCTCTGCCTGCAACCACGCCGCCGTTTCATCCACTTTGCGCCTGGATAAGCAGTAAATAATGCCCGCATCGCCCGCATGGTCCTTCAGAAACGCCGTCACTTGGTCGCGCGGACGATCTTTTTGCGCCACGGTATAACAAATATTAGGCCGATCAAAACTGCTGACAAAGAGGCGTGCGTCGCTTAAGTGTAATTTTTCTATTATTTCGCGCCGAGTGGGAATATCGGCGGTAGCGGTTAGCGCTAAGCGCGGCACATCGGGAAAATGCTCGAACAAAGTGGCAATTTGCAGGTAATCGGGCCGGAAATCGTGGCCCCATTGGGATACACAGTGGGCCTCGTCGATTGCAATCAAGGCAAGTTTGGATCGTGATAACAAATCAAGCATGCGCGGCTTCAACAATCGCTCTGGCGCGACATAGAGCAGATCCAAGGTACCACGCACCAAAGACTGTTCTATGCGCTGCTGACTTGGCCAGTCAAGCGTGGAATTGAGATACGCCGCGCGAATTCCATATTGCTGCATGGCCGCGACTTGGTCTTGCATAAGGGCAATGAGGGGTGACACCACCAATCCTGTGCCGGGTCGCATAAGGGCCGGAATTTGATAGCACAGGGACTTACCGGCACCCGTGGGCATCAAGACCAAGGCATGGCCACCCGCGCTTAGGTGACCAATAACCTCGGCTTGATGACCGCGAAATTGATGAAAACCAAACACCCGATGTAAGAGGTCGAGCGCGCTTTCATCTACCACGAAGGGTTCAGCAAAACAGCTTTACCGGAGTCGATAATATCTATGGATTTTCTTCGATTGGCTTGCCATCTTCGCCTTCTTTAGGCGGCGGAATCATGTGTTCGCGGGTAATGCCCAGCCACATAACAATGGGGCTGGCCACTAACACCGAGGAATAAATACCGAACAAAATGCCGATGGTTAACGCCAAGGCGAAGTAGAACAGAGCATCGCCACCCAGCAATAGCATGGCAAGGACCATCGTTTCTGTCATCGCATGTGTAATGATCGTGCGCGATATGGTGCGTGTTATGGCATTGTCGATGACTTCTTGCACCGACGCTTTACGCATACGGCGAAAATTCTCACGGATTCGGTCAAAAACGACCACAGACTCATTCACTGAGTAGCCCAGTACCGCCAACACAGCCGCAAGCACGGTTAAGGAGAACTCCCATTGGAAAAAAGCAAAGAAGCCCAAAATAATAACAACGTCATGCATATTCGCAATGATGGCCGATACAGCAAAGCGCCAATCAAACCGAATCGTGAGGTAGATCATGATGCCTGCAGCGAGTAATATGAGCGCGAGCCCCCCCGCGTCCACCATTTCACCCCCCACTTGCGGCCCCACAAACTCCACGCGCCGCTTATTGGCACTTGGATCACTTTGTATTAGCGCCTGCATCACTTGATCACTAATATGCGCCGCCTCTGCGCCTTTGTGAACCGGCAAGCGAATGAGTACATCGTGCGAACTACCGAAGGCTTGCGCGGAAGCGTCTTTGAACCCAGCCGCTTCTAAGGTACTGCGTATTTGAGTCAAATTTGCCGTATGCGGATAGTTCACTTCGAGCACGGTGCCGCCAGTAAAATCTACACCGAAATTCAACCCTTTGGTCGCTATAAAAATGACAGCCAGAATAAAAGTAGCAGCTGATATGAAGGTAGTAATCCGTCCATAACTCATGAACGGGATGTCTTTCTTAATCTTAAATAATTCCATGACTATTCCTCCGCCCGGCCTAACCGATGGCGATTTTATTGAGGCGTTTGCCGCCGTAGACCAACTGGACTAACGCGCGGGATACCAAGATGGCACTAAACATCGAGGTGAGAATGCCAATGCATAACACCACCGCAAAACCGCGCACCGGACCCGAGCCAAGTAGGAACAAAGAGAAACCCGCAATAAAAATCGTTATGTTTGAGTCGAAAATCGTTGCCCACGCCCGATCATAGCCCGCGCTGATCGCTAACGGTGGCGCCACGCCGTTACGCAACTCTTCACGAATACGCTCAAAAATAAGCACATTAGAGTCAATCGCCATACCCACTGTGAGTGCAATACCCGCCATGCCCGGCAATGTTAGTGTTGCTTGCATGATAGAAAGGACTGCAATGAGCAACAACAAGTTGATGGCCAACGCGATCACGGAAATAACACCAAATGCCAAATAATAGATACTCATTAAAATCCCGATAAGCGTAAATCCGAGCAAGGTCGAATTGAAACCCTTAACGATATTTTCCGCCCCCAAGCTCGGTCCGACCGTACGCTCCTCGACGATATCAATCGGTGCGGCCAGCGCACCTGCGCGTAACAAGAGCGCAAAATCTCTTGCCTCATTGGAGCTGTCTAAACCGGTGACCTGGAAGCGACGGCCCAGTTGTTCACGAATCCGCGCGACGTTGATGACTTCCTCTACACGTTTTTTCGTTTTCACGACTTGCCCGTCAATGTGTTTGGTTTCTGTTTTCGTTTCAATGAAAACAACACCCATTAACTTGCCGACATTTTCCTTGGTCGCATTTTCAAAGAGTCGCCCGCCCTTACTGTCGAGCGAGATGTCCACCTTAGACCCGCCCGTCTGCGCATCCAGCCCGGATTTCGCATCAACAATATAGTCGCCCGTCAGCATGACTTGGCTTTTCAGCAAGACCGGATCGCCATTACGTTCGCGGTAGAGCTTCGCGCCAGGCGGGACAACGCCGTTCACAGCGCTTAGCGCATTGTGTTCTTCATCCACCATGCGGAATTCCAGGGTCGCTGTCGCGCCTAAAATTTCCTTGGCGCGCGCCGTGTCCTGCACGCCCGGCAATTGAACGACGATACGGTCTATACCCTGCTGCTGAATAACAGGTTCAGCCACGCCTAACTCATTCACACGATTGCGTAACGTGGTGATGTTTTGTTGAATCGCAAACTTCTTAGTTTCCGTTTGCTCGCTTGGACTCATTGAGGCCGTTAAATAAGAGCCTTTGTCGTCTTCCTCCGTTTTCAGTACTAACGATGCAAATTCCTTACGAATAATGTTTTGCGCTTCGTCTCGATCCTGGACAGAACCAAAATTCAGTTTTACAAAACCGGTGCCCGCTGCCGCCTCGCCGCCAATCGCAATTTCAAGGTAACGCACTTTCTTTTCGCGCAAAATCGTGCGGAAGTCGCCCTTGTAGCGCTCTAACGACTGCGAGATGGCCGCATTCATGTCCACTTCCATCAAGAAATGTACGCCGCCACGCAAATCCAGACCGAGATACATCGGCAACGCGCTGATGGTTTTCATCCAGTCAGGTGTCGCGGGCGCTAAGTTAAGCGCGACGACGTAGCCTGCACCCATGGCTTCTCTGATAAGGTCCTGTGCTTTAATTTGCACTTCCGCATCGCTAAAGCGAACCAACAGGCCAGTATCATCCACTTTCACGCTGCTATATTTGAGCTGCGCCTTGTCCAAAACGCCCTTAACGCGATCCAGCGTTGTAACATCAATTTTTGTCGTGCGTGTGCTGGAAACTTGGATAGCGGGGTCTTCACCATACACGTTGGGCAACGCATACAACGCGCCCACGGTGACGACCGCAAATATCAACACGTATTTCCAAAGCGGATACTTACCCATGGAAACTCACCTTAAGCGCAAATATCACGCTGTTTTAATTGTGCCTTTAGGAACTAAAGAGGTTACCGACTGGCGTTGAATTTTGACTTGAACGCCCTCGGCGACTTCCAAAGTTACAAAGTTATCGCCTGCTTCAACCACTTTGCCGAGCAAACCACCGGTCGTCACCACTTCGTCGCCTTTAGTGATCGACTCGGTCAATTTCTTGTGGTCCTTGGCGCGTTTGACCTGTGGTCGGATGATTAAGAAGTAAAAAATCGCGAAAATGACCAACAACGGCAAGAAACCCAGCGCGTCGAGGCCCGACACCGGTGCCGCGCCCTCAGCCAGTGCATCAGAGATAAAAAAGCTCATCGACAAATAACCCTTACAAGTAAATTAGAAAATCCAGGGTCACGAAGACACTGTCCGAAAAAAAGGGAAGCATTATGCCATAGCAGGTACCGCTTGTGCTCGCAATGCGTAGAACTCGGCAACAAACTCCTCAAATCGTCTGGCCGCAATCGCGTCTCGAATTTCGCGCATAAGCGATTGATAGTAATGAAGGTTATGCAAAGAGTTTAAGCGCGCACCGAGAATTTCCTTATTTCGATCCAAATGCCGCAAGTAAGATCGGCTAAAATTACGGCAGGTGTAGCACTGGCAATGCGGGTCCAACGGGCCAGTATCGTATTGATACGTGCTGTTACGAATGCGCACAACCCCGTTGCGCACAAACAGGTGACCATTGCGGGCGTTGCGCGTTGGCATCACGCAGTCAAACATATCGATCCCGCGCCGAACCGCCTCGACGATGTCTTCCGGCTTGCCAACGCCCATCAAATATCGCGGACGCGCTGAGGGCATGCGCGGCACGACATGATCGAGAATTCGAATCATTTCATCTTTACTTTCACCGACCGACAAGCCGCCAATGGCATAACCATCAAATCCGATCTGCTCCAAACCGGACAACGATATGTCGCGCAAATGCGGATACATGCCGCCTTGTACGATCCCAAAAAGGGCGGAAGGATTGTCGCCATGGGCCAGTTTGCTGCGCTCGGCCCAACGCAAAGACAATTCCATCGACACCCTCGCCTGCTCTTCGGTGGCCGGATGCGGTGTGCATTCATCGAAAATCATGACGACATCCGAGCCTAAATCGCGCTGCACCGCCATCGACTCTTCTGGACCCATGAAGATCTTGTCGCCATTTACCGGAGAACGAAACTCGACTCCGGCCTCCGTAATTTTACGCAGCGCGCCGAGACTGAATACTTGGAAACCGCCAGAATCGGTGAGAATCGGCCCACGCCAGTTCATGAACTCGTGCAAGGTCCCGTGCGCCTTGACGACGCCTACGCCAGGCCGCTGGCTTAGATGATAGGTGTTGCCCAGCACGATTTGCGCGCCCATGTCGCGTAGTTCGTCGGGCGTCATGGCTTTTACGGTGCCGTAGGTGCCAACCGGCATGAAGGCCGGGGTGTCCACTACGCCGCGATTGAAGATGAGTTGTCCGCGACGCGCAGGACCGTCGGTCTGGTTGAGTTCGAAACGCATGCCACATGAACCGGAAGGAAAAAGGGTGTCTAGGGTAATGGGTTTTGGGGGGAATTCAAGAGGAGGGACAATGATTCTTGCCTATGATAACTCCAAGCGGCTTTGGAGCGTTTCCCGGGCGGAACTGTACGTCAATTTTCACACTTTATTCTTATTTCTCAAGTTTCGGAGTGGGTCGGCCGTTCCCGCCCCAGTAACAACTTTCCGCGTTATCCACAGAACCTGTGGATAACTCTGTGGATTGTTTATGGACAAACGACAGAAATGCCCGCCGTTCCAGGCTCTCCGTTAAATCGTTCACATTTTCGTCCGCTTGCAACTTACTGTTATTTCAGCACTTTATTAATGCAAGTGAAAAGTTCAATTTATTTTGTATCTCTACCGCTGATACACTTGACTCCTGCGCATAACCCTGCCAACCGCACGCAACAGTCGATCTAAATACAATGAGTTATCCACCGCTACTGCTCACACCCAAGAAATGCGTGGTCGGCGACAAACTCATTCAGCTCCCGGTATATTACCCATACCTCAGCTAGCAGGCCCCCATTGCATGTTTGACGGTAAGACCATCATCAAGGCCCGCGGCCGGTCATATTGTTTCGCTATGGCGTGGTGGTACTGCTTATCCAACACAATATGGTAGGTCGTGTCGCTGTTTTAGAGAAGCCCGAAATACTTTGGGACCACGCGGAACTCGAACGTTTTCACGCACGCATTGTCATTTTTATCGTCGTCGAAATAATGTTGACGCTTTATGAAATGTTCATTCGCTAGACCACTAACTGTTCTTCGGTATTACGCTAAACTCACAGATTTTTTCAGTCTTGGCCAACGTCTCCGCCAGCTTACGAAAATTGACGGGATTCCGCGAACTGACCTGCATTTCATAACGCACGAATTTACCGCTATCTTCCAAATAGTAGCTGCGATCAGAGGTCGTAATTCCATGCGCCGCCAACATCACCAAAATTTCTTCCTCGTTCAACTCGCCATTGCGAAGCGTTCTAACGGAAAGTCGACCCACCTTCAGCGTCGGCAACATCCGTTCTAGGCGACGAAACCCTGACAGCACACCCAAGGCCAGGACGGTGGCCAAAATGCCCGCAAAATAGAAACCAACGCCGATCAAAATACCAATGGATGCTGTGATCCAAATCGAAGCGGCCGTTGTCAGCCCTCGAATCGCAAAATTTTCCTTCATGATGACACCGGCGCCGAGAAATCCGATGCCTGTCATAATGCCTTGCGCCATTCGTGTTGGGTCAACACGCAACGTGTCTTGAGGAACGTTGGCAAGAAGCTGCCATTGATAGACCGTAAGTAGCATCAATAGGCTTGACGACATACACACTAGGCTATGCGTTCGAAATCCGGCAGGACGGCCATTGTAGCTACGCTCTAGTCCAATCATCGCACCCGCAGCCAAAGCGGCAAGAAGGCGAGTAACAACGACAATATACTCATCTGGCATGTTGTTCCGATCTCAGTGACCAAGCCAATTGGCAACTATGCAGTTTCAACGCCAGGCCAGGAATTAGTAATCCAATAAACGCCTTGATCACGGAAGGGATCGTTCCTTATACTCAGAGTTCGTCAGGTCAAAAATCGGGGAAGCCACCATGGACTGCATTTTTTGCAAGATCGCCGAGGGTACGATTAAGAGCGACATTATTTATCAAAACGACCAAGTGATCGCATTTCGCGATTTACATCCGCAAGCACCGACCCACATTTTAATTATTCCGCGACAACATTTTTCAACCGTCAATGATTTTACGGCACAAGACCTGACAACCATGGGCGAGATGATCCTCGCCGCAAAAAATATTGCCGCCAAATTGGGTCTTGCCGGCAATGGCTACCGTTTGAACATCAACACCAACCGTGACGGTGGCCAAAC
Organism: Gammaproteobacteria bacterium; assembly: GCA_031416175.1. Classification (GTDB taxonomy): domain Bacteria; phylum Pseudomonadota; class Gammaproteobacteria; order S012-40; family S012-40; genus JANOTC01. Next base: position 3,206 of record JANOTC010000619.1, on the reverse strand, counting down.
CGTTTTTCACGTCCACATGCATTTTCTGGCCGGTCGCGCCTTTGGCTGGCCGCCTGGATAAGGTGCACCTACTCGGGCACGATCCACTCAACGCGCGTGCTACCTAGCTCGCCGTTACGTAACCGTGGCCACAGCCAGGCCAAAATACTGCGCAATTCTTCGTCCATGTGCCAGGGCGGATTGACTATCATCATGCCACAACCATTTAGTGTTGCAGCCCGTGTATCAGGCAGCAAGCACAACTCAGCCACTAACACTTTTTGTATTCCAGACGCGCCGATGAGACGTTCAAATTTATCAATCGGCGGGCGATCTTTAATCGGATACCAGAAGGCATAGGTCCCGCGTGGCCAACGTTGCCACGCCGCCGTCAGCGCTTGCGCGGCCGCACGAAATTCGTCGGGCCGTTCAAAGGGCGGGTCAATTAGCACGAGGCCGCGCTTTTCTTTAGGTGGCAAAAACGCTTTAAGTGCCGCGTAGCCATCGGTGTTGTGCACGCCTACTTGCGCATCACCGTGAAATTCTTGTTTTAGTGCTTGCGCGTCGTCCGCATCTAATTCCGTTAATACCATGCGGTCCTGTGGCCGCAAAAAATGGCGAACCAGGCACGGTGATCCCGGATAGAAACGCGGCATTTCTTCCGCCGCTTCGGGCGAATTCATGGCGCGAACCACGGTTGCATAGTCCAACACGGCGGGCGGCATGTTTTGCTTGCGCAGGACTTTCCCAATCCCATCACTCGCTTCCCCGGTTTTTTCGGCCGCCTTACTCTGCAGATCGTAACGACCCAGACCGGCGTGCGTATCCAAATAACAAAAGGGCGTTTCTTTCTTTCGGAGCGATTGGACCAGCATCACCAGCACAATGTGCTTAAAAACGTCGGAAAAGCTTCCCGCATGATATGTATGGCTATAATTCACTAATTCTCTTTTCCTGTAGGCTAACTCAAATACACGCCATGGTGACGCACTCACCTGATTGAATTTTAAGGTAATTCATCCGCTTTTTAGAGGAAGTCAGCAATAACGCCAACAATCCTCCGTTTGCACGTCCTGGGTTCGGCCATTATAATCTGATCCCATTTGCTCGTGTTGGGGGAATACCCCGAACCCAACCCTGCGCGTGATACTTCTCTGAGGTATTGTGTGGCGGGGTTTTTTTGCCGGACGTAGAAACACCGTGGAAAATACGACGAACCAAGACACTGGGCTATATCGCCCCGAATTCGAAAAAGCGAGCTGCGGCTTTGGCCTTATCGCCCACATGGACGGTATCGCGAGCCACTGGCTTGTGAAAACCGCCATCACCTCGCTGGGTTGCATGACCCATCGCGGCGCGGTCGCGGCTGACGGAAAAAGCGGCGATGGCTGCGGTATCCTATTAAGGAAGCCCGATTCGTTTTTACGCGCGGTTGCCTATGATGCTAAATTTGAGATTGGTCGCAATTATGCGGTCGGCGTCATTTTTCTATCGCGTGATGCAGCCAAAGCACAGCGCGCGCGCACCATTTTGCAATCTGAATTGGCTCACCAGGGGCTGGAAGTGGCGGGCTGGCGGGTTGTGCCGGTGAATCCTGACGCCTGCGGCGAAGAAGCCTTGCGCAGTTTGCCGACCATTGAACAAGTGTTCGTGACAGCACCAGACAATCTGGAAAGCGACAAATTCGAGCGCTTACTGTACGTGGCCCGTCGCCGCGCTGAAAAAGCCATCGAACCGAACGATCCGACCTTTTACGTCACCACGTTGTCCTCGCGGGTTATCAGTTATAAAGGCTTGGTGGTTCCCTCGAATCTCCCCGTTCTTTATCCCGAACTCAGTGACGCACGCCTGTCGTCTAGCGTGGCGGTATTCCACCAACGTTTTTCGACTAACACCTTGCCGGAATGGCGCTTAGCGCAACCGTTCCGTTATTTGGCGCACAACGGTGAAATCAATACCGTACAGGGCAATCGAAACTGGTCTGTCGCGCGCGGGCACAAATTCAATACGCCCTTATTGCCAATGGAAGACGTTCGACCCATGGTTTCCATGAGTGGCTCTGACTCGCTCAGTTTGGACAATATGCTCAAAGGCTTGCTCGCGGGCGGCATGGATATATTCCGTGCTATGCGCTACTTGATTCCACCCGCGTGGCAAAACATCGAAACAATGGACCCCAACCTGCGCGCATTCTACGAATACAGTTCCATGCACATGGAACCGTGGGATGGCCCAGCCGGAATTGTGTTAACGGATGGTCGTTACGCCGCCTGCACGCTTGACCGTAACGGCTTGCGTCCGGCGCGTTATGTCATCACCAAAGATCGTCACATCACACTGGCGTCTGAAGTCGGTGTGCACGCGTACAAAGAAGAAGATGTCATCGCTAAAGGTCGCCTGAAACCGGGCCAGATGATCGCAGCAGATACCGAAACTGGCAAACTGCTTTTACCAAGCGATATCGACCAAATGCTCAGTACGCGCCACCCCTACAAAGAGTGGATGCAGAAGCACGCTAGACATTTAGACTCACGACTCTTTGAAAGTCAGCCACAATCGTCGCTTGATCCGACGATGATCGCCACCTATCAAAAAATGTTTCAGGTGACGTATGAAGAACGTGACCAGGTAATTCGCGTCTTGGCCGAAACGGGTCAGGAAGCCATTGGCTCTATGGGCGATGACACGCCGATGGCTGTGTTATCCCAACATGCACGTTCACCGTTCGATTATTTCCGTCAACAATTTGCGCAAGTCACGAACCCCCCTATTGACCCGTTGCGCGAGCAAATTGTGATGTCGCTGGAAACGTGTTTAGGGCGTGAACAAAACGTATTTGCGGAAACGGCTGAGCACGCTCACCGATTGTTAGTGGACTCGCCGATCTTATCGCAAGGAAAGTTCGAGCAACTGCTGTCACTCACTGACAAGGATTATACGCACGAATTTATCGACCTTAACTTCGACACGACCAGTACGCTACGCAACGGCTTAATCGCCATTTGTGATCAAGCGGCCACGGCCGTCCGCGCGGGCAAAGTGGTTATCGTATTGTCGGATCGAAATATCGACCCGAACAAGATTCCTGCCCATGCATTGTTGGCCACAGGTGCTGTGCATCATCGCTTAATTGCCGAAGGGCTACGTTGCGATGCAAACATCGTGGTAGAAACGGCGACTGCGCGCGATCCGCATCAATTTGCGACACTGATCGGCTATGGCGCAAC
>JANOTC010000618.1:0-3035 GCA_031416175.1 Gammaproteobacteria bacterium | reverse complement strand
TCGGCCATCGTTTTATCGCGTATTTCGGGGGATTCGGACCAAAATGACGGAAGCTTGTCGATAAATTTTAGATAATATCTAACTTGTAATGTACTTTATATGGCTGGCCGTTGAGATTGGTTTAGAATGACGGGACCGTGGCCAGATTCAAGCACACAGTACGAAGTACCTGGAAATGGTGGGTCTCGGGCAAGCCCTGCATAAGAAGCCGTCCGAACTTTCGGGTGGCATGAAGCAGCGGGTCGGAATCGCACGGGCGTTTGCGATACAACCCAAAATGCTTTTACTGGATGAACCCTTCGGCGCGTTGGATGCGCTGACCCGTGGCACGATTCAAGACGAACTGGTTTCTATCGTGCAAGCCACGCATCAAACAGTGTTCATGATTACGCACGATGTGGATGAGTCGATCCTGCTCGCGGATAAAGTCATTCTGATGAGCAGCGGCCCCTACGCCAAAATCGCCGAGATCGTCGAAGTCACTTTGCCGCGCGATCGCACGCGTCACACCATTCACCACGATCCGCAGTACTACAAAATTCGCAATCATCTGGTGGATTTCCTGGTTAATCGATCGCGGGAATATGCCGGTGCCGAGCTTGCCGCAGACTACGACCCACGGCATCCACCCGTGGTACGTCCCGGACTGGCGGTCGACACGCACGATAGCGCGAACGTTCCTGACAAGCCGACGCCACACCAACCACTATTACACGCCGTTACCAAGAACTGAAAGGAGCCTGCCATGACCCGTAACGAAGTCACTGAACTTATTATCACCAACAAATTGCGCAAGAAATTGAAATGGGAGCAACTCGCCGAAGTTGTTGGACACAGCAAGGAATGGACGACCGCCGCACTGCTGGGGCAAATGACACTAACGGCGGAGCAAGCGGCAAAAGTGGGCGCCCTATTGGAATTACCCGCCGAGGCCATCACACATCTGCAAGTCGTTCCATACAAAGGCTCGCTGCCCACGGCGGTTCCGACTGACCCGCTGATTTATCGTTTCTATGAATTAATCAATGTTTATGGCACGACATTCAAACAACTCATTCACGAAGAATTCGGCGACGGCATCATGAGCGCCATTGATTTTTCCATGGACATCAAGCGCGAACCTGATCCCAAAGGGGATCGCGTGCATATCGTGATGAGCGGGAAATTCTTGCCCTACAAAACATATTGATTCGCGGAAGGCAGTAGCCTGGGCTGGTTGCGGGTTTCGCGGGATGGATGCCGTCCATTGAATGTTAGTGAAAAGCGAAGTCATTGCCGTTGGCCTGTCAGACACGGTTTTAGCCCTTTGCCTATCACTCAACGGCTTCAATTAATTGCCGTTATCCGGTTGGCATAGGCTCGTCTACTGGTACCCAAAACACACGGTTGAGACGCAGCCACGTAATGCGGCCTACGAGGCAGAGGTTTTGCAATAAATCGCTGGTGGACATGCGCACGCGCGCGGGACGCCGCACCGCATCAAGCAGTGCGGCGCATTCCAGCAGATCATCGCACGAAAGCGGAAACAATCGCCCCTTGGGCAACCCGCCCACGGCGTGACCCGAGCGGCCGACACGCTGCAAAAAAGTGGCGATAGAACGCGGCGACATTCTCTTCGCCAAGCCGTTCCAGCGATAACATTAAATGCGCGCCACGCTTGTTGCCCGCGAGCGCGTGGATTTCGTCGACGATCACCGTGCGCACTGTTTGCAACATCTCGCGTCCGGACGTGGATGTGAGCAGAATGTAGAGCGATTCCGGCGTCGTCACCAGAATATGCGGTGCCTGTTTGCGCATCTTTGCGCGCTTAGCCAAGAAGGGCGAAATTACGCCCCCTTGCGGAGTGCCGAAAAGACTCCATCTTCTTGGATACGGGCCTTGAGGAATCGCTACGGCCTTTTCTTGTCGCTGCCAGGCTTGGCGTTCTCGGGGTGTCGTAAAACAGGTGTTTTACGACACGCATCAAACAAGGTCTCTTGTTTTGTCAACAAATTTGTATTACATTAATGTAATTGATTTTTACGAGTAAATTTCATTCGTGAGGAAATGACCATGCATGCCACCACACTTTCATTTCGGGCCGACACCGACTTCGTCGAACAAACACGCTCGCTAGCCAGCATCGTCGGCCTGAAGAGTTCGGATTACATACGTCAGGCCGTTTGCGAGAAAAATGCACAGGTGATGGCGCAACGCATTGCCACGCTCTCCAAAGAGCTAGCCGCCGAGCACCTCTCTTTCAATGAATCTCTTGAGGGGTCGCTGACCGATGGCATCGATTAAAATTTTGCGGGGGCAGGTTTGGGGGGTCAATTTCGAGCCGCAAACCCACAAAGAAGAACCAGGCAAGCACAATCGTCCGGCTCTGGTCATTCAGACCAACCTCTTGAACGCGTGCGGTCACCCAACCACCATCGTGGTAATGGGTACAACTAATGTGAAGCGCGATAAAGACTACTTTCCTCTTCGCGTTGCCTTGGTCAACCAGCCCGGGTTGGCGCAAGAAACGGACTTACTTATTGATCAAATCCGCGCCATTTCAAACAGACGATTCATGGGGAGTCAACCGCTTGCAGCACTGAGCACAAACCATCTCAAACGAGTTGAAGAGGCGCTCAAACTGCTTGTTGGCAGATAAAGGATGAGCGATTTCTGCTGAACTTACGCATGGGAAGCAAAGAGCGGGAAATTTCGAGGGTTTGGGCGTAGAACTCCACACTAACGTTTCCGGGTTGGTGAATAAAAGGGGGGGGGGTTATGATGCGACACCACCCTTTATCGCCTGGAATCCCGCGTCATTCTTGGCTTTCAGCGTTACCCCCTCTCGTTTAACCGGACACTAGTGGTCCAATATAAGAAAACTAATTCATGATTACCGACCATAGTCCAAACTCTCGTTCTATGAAAATGGAAATCGTATAAGATTTCTCCCATTCTTTACTGCACTGTCTAGGTTCATTAATTTCGCCTGGTTTGGTATTTACAAATAGAACACGAAACTGATCGAATTCCTTTATGTGATTTATACGAATTTG
>JANOTC010000617.1:0-3034 GCA_031416175.1 Gammaproteobacteria bacterium | reverse complement strand
CCATGCTTGAACTTGCGACCCTGCCGCTGAACGGGATCCGTACGACCCTAAGCATTTGCGTTAATCTTTGCACTTGCAGCCAATACTACCTCCGCGCCATTAAACTCAAGATGAACTCGGTCACTTCCACGCGATTATAGGCCTCCTGCAACGAGCGCCCCCACACCGTCACGCCATGCCCGCGCACCATCAATGCAGTAATAGGCGGTGGATGGTCGACGAAGCGTCGTTCGATCTCATTGGCAATATCGGCCACATTCAAGAAGTTAGGAAATAGCGGTAAATCAATTTTTGGCTCTTGTTCCCATACATCGAAACCCTTAATCATCTCTATGGGTGGCAAGGGAAGACCTTCGGCGTCGGCAGGCACACGTTCCGCCGCAATAATAGCATCCACTGTATGCACGTGAAGGCACGCTTTGGCCGTCGGGAATAAACTATAAATGACTTGATGAATACACGTTTCGGCTGATGGCCTGTTCGTCTCTTTAACCCGATCAGCGATCGTTCCCGTTTCCACATCCACGCGTAACACATCGCTAGCGTCCATGCGCCCTTTTGGGTTCCCGCTCGCCGTTATCCAAAAACTTTTACTCGCATCAGCCCGAACGCTGAGATTTCCGGCGGTGCCGGACATCCAACCGCGACCGTGAAAATCGCGCGCGATCTCTACCAACGCCGCACGCGGCTCCATATCATCAAATGTATGTGGCATTGGCCAGTTCTCCCGCAATCAACGACGTGCGCACATCGTAAAATGTTTCATAAGGCGTAGCTGCGATTTGCCGTGTGCGCATTTCTGTTAGCAACCGGTCGCGCGCAAACACAACATCCGCCTCCGCCGCCATCTCAAAGTCCGACATCGAATCGCCAATCACAATTCTGCTGTCAGCAGAATATTCACGCATCACCCACGCCTTGGGCATCGCCTCGCGTGGATGGTCGTGGTTTAGCTCTAACCTCATGTGTGAACCCACCGAAACAGGATCTAACGCGTGCACAGCGAAAATTAAATGGCGAAACGGCGTCAACATCGCTTCGATGTAAAAGCTAAATCCGCTAGAAAGAACCACAAAAGGAATTTGTTCTTGCGCCAGATATTCTAACAATTCTAAAAGACCAGGTCGTAACGGCTCGTCCCGCATGAAAGCAATCATTTCCGCTTCGCAGCCAACCGGGAGCGCCGCCACCAACTCTACTAGCGCGTCACGCAAGGTAATTTGTTTAGCATCCAATGCAGCGAGCGTAGGCGCAGCTAATTCAGGTAGGAAATGCAAAAAACTCGCTCGGAGCGTTTCGTTGAGCGTAATGGTACCGTCGAAATCGCAGAAAACGACAGCGTGGTGGCTAGACAACCCTAACTACTCCCCGCCCCACTTCTTCAACGCCACCTTCAGCGGCCCATCGGCCACCTCAGCCTCGCGTAGAACGCCACCGCTACGTACCACGTCAAGGGCCTCGAAAAAGGCCCGTGTGCCCGCCGCTGCGCCGTTCGGATGATCAAAGATAGCCGAACCCGCGTTTAAGGCCACATCGTTGCCATAATCGCGGAGGGCGCGCCCAACCACGCCCGGATGAATGCCTGCCGAGGGCACCGGCAAGATAGCCGGACGCTCGCCAACTGATGCGCGCAAAATATCGCGGATGCGAAATTCGGTTTCGCGTGCAAATGGTAACGAACCGTAGTGCGCGGGGACTAACACTGCATCGGCTCCACCGCGAGCCATCAGCGTGCCGAGGGTTACCGCGTAGTCGATTCCATAGGGGCTACTTCCATCGGTAGCGCCGCCGATTGCACCTGATAATGCGGGATGCGTAAAAATAGGTACGTTGACGTCTGGGTGACTCGCCAATGCTTCTAAACTTGAATAGCCATAACACAAAACATTGAGTAATAACGCGTTAGCCCCGGCGTCGATCAACCGAAGCGCGTTACCCACCAGTTTGTCCGCACGACCACCCACATTCACGGCGTATAACACCCTGCGACCGCTGTTAGCGTGAATTTCGTCGATAACAGGTTTGCAGGCACGTACGCGATCTAAGGTTGGCGCAGTCGCCAAGTCAAAATTGATTTCGTCGTCTTTAATAATATCTAAACCGGCGTCCGCCGCTTCGCGCAAGAGGTCCGCATGGTCCTGCGCCGTTAGGCCTAACGCGGGCTTGAATATGCCCATAATGAAGGGGCGCCCGACCACGCCTGTTCGTTGCCGGATTCCCTCAATACCCCATTTTGGACGCACACCGTAATCCGGTGGTAGTTCAATATCGACAATACGTGCTGGCCCCGCCAAACTGAACTTGCCGAATATCATCGCCAGCAAGGTGCCAATATCGTCTTCCGTGTTGCCACGCGGAAAACCGATACGCGCCACGCTGGTGTTGTCTGCTTGACGGGTGACATCTAACACCACGGCTAAATGTGCTTTTAGTTGGGCTTCACGATGCGCAAACTGCGCGCCCCATGAACCCACGGTTTGTCCGACCGCAATAATCTGCGCTTGTTTGTCGGCGTTCACACCCGCTGGAAATCGGTAACTAACGTTTATCATATTCTAGAAAAACCATAAGCCGGAACCGCCCAAGGAACGTTTTTTTCCTTAAACTCCAAGGCACGATCCGTATACATCGGCGTCCATCCGCTCGTATCTATAAAATAGCGAACGGCTTTAATTCGTTTTGAATCACCCAAGGTAAACCAATGCTCGGTGTTGGCAGGCACGTTAATGTAATCGCCGCCGACTACTTCAACCAAATATTGGCCACCTTGTTTGTCGACGAAACCAAAGTATCCTTTGCCCGCAACGATATAGCGCACTTCGTCATCGGTGTGAATATGGATTTTTTCAAACTTGGCCATGATTTCACTAAGATTGCCAATGCCCTCGTGCAATACAATTAAATCACGCGTTGTATAACCTTGCTCTTCTTTTAGGGATTGGAAGCGATGGTCTACACTGGCTAATACCTGGACTTTTTCTTCGTCATTTAATACCGGCTTTTCCAGCAATGCGTGGGCACTGGCTTCGATTGG
>JANOTC010000616.1:0-3780 GCA_031416175.1 Gammaproteobacteria bacterium | reverse complement strand
ATCGAAAATGGCGTCAGAACTGGATAAGCCAGACGGCATGACTATTTTAAGCATGGCAGACATTCCGGATAGAATATGGCCATTATCTGTTAGAAAAATAAATGGTATCGGCCCTAAGGCGTCGGAAAAGCTTGCTGCTTTAAATATCACCACCATTCGCGATTTGGCGCATGCGGATACGCTTTTTCTACAAGCGCACTTTGGCCGCCGTTACGGCCTTTGGCTGCATGAAGTGGCGCACGGGCTCGACGAACGTCCCATCGTGACGCATTCGGAACCTAAATCCATCAGCCGTGAAAGTACGTTTGAAAAAGATCTGCACGTGCGGCTTGATCGCGCAACCTTGACCGAGATTTTCACCAGTCTATGCACCCGCGTGGCGGCAGATTTGCAGTGCAAAAACTACGTAGGCCGTACAGTCGGCATCAAGATAAAGTTTGATGATTTTCGCTCGCTTACGCGTGACATAACGCTGACCACGCCAACGGCGGACCCATTGGTGATTCGACGTGCCGCCGGTGAATGCTTGAAACGCGTGTCACTTGATCGGAAAATACGGCTATTGGGCGTGCGCATCGGCGCACTGACATCAACAGATGCGCTGGATGATATGGAACCGGCTCAAGGGGAGCTTCGTTTAGAAATATGAGGGTCAACCTGAATTCTAAATTTTTTGGTGGCCTTAGTGGAAAAAAGATTAGTGGCAAAACGATAAGTCGTAAAATGGCAAAGTATTGACATATTAGCAAATACTAATATACAATGATTCCCATCTAAACGACTAAACGACTAAAAGGCTTCCCGCTATGACCATCGACCGAATTGTTTTTGCCGTTGCCGGTACGTTCATCTTGTTGAGTCTCACCTTGGCCCATTTCCACGCTGAAAACTGGTTGTGGTTCACCGCCTTTGTTGGTGCGAACCTGTTCCAGAGCGCATTCACGGGTTTTTGTCCGTTGTCGCGCATTTTGAAAGCGTTTGGTGTGAAAGAGGGCCATATGGCGGTCGGCGCGTAACGCCCAGTCCAGAATTTGCATGAAATAGGCGGCTTCGGTCGCCTTTTTTATTGGCGTTAACCTTTAATCTTCCGTCTAGCCTACGTATAGTGTGCGGCATCTACTCTAAGGTCTGATTTTCCCATGCCAGTCGTTAAACTTGAATCCGCCTTTCTCGGTTTTGGTCACGTGCCTTTGATGAATCATGTCGATTTCCAAATCGATCCGGGCGAGCGCGTGTGTTTAGTGGGGCGCAACGGCGAAGGCAAGTCGACCCTTCTCAAAGTGTTGCAGGGCGTTGTTCCGCTCGATTCCGGTGGTGTGTGGCGTCAGCCCAGTTTGCGCATGGGATTTTTGGAGCAGGACGTTAAGATTGCTGAAGGGGAGACTGTTTACGACGTGGTCGCGGGCGGTCTGGCTGAAGCGGGGCGTTTGTTAGCGGAATACCATCATCTCGTTGTCGACCCGGAAACCTATACCGACGAGCGTAAATCCGTCCATATCGGTGAGCTGCAAATGGCGATTGACGCCTGCAACGGTTGGACCTTGGAAACCCGCGTGGCGACGACGTTGTCGCGTTTAGATTTACAGCCCGATGTGGAGGCCGCCACCTTGTCGGGCGGGTATACGCGTCGTGTCATGCTGGCGCGGGCGCTAGTGAGTGATCCGGATTTGCTTTTACTTGATGAGCCGACCAATCATCTCGACATCACCTCTATCGACTGGCTTGAAGAAATGTTGCTCGGCTTTAAGGGCGCCGTGTTATTCATTACACATGACCGCTCCTTTTTACGCCGCTTAGCCACCCGCATTGTCGAACTTGATCGTGGGAAATTGACATCCTGGCCGAGTAACTATGATGAATATTTAGTGAAACGTGAAGAACGTTTCACGATTGAAGATAAACAAAGTGCCTTATTTGATAAGCGTTTGGCGCAAGAAGAAGTGTGGATACGTCAAGGCGTTAAGGCGCGTCGTACGCGTAATGAAGGGCGTGTTCGCGCGTTATATGCCTTGCGTGAAGAGCGCCAAGCTCGCCGCGAACAGACGGGTAGGGTAGCCATGAATTTGGACCGTGGCGACAGCTCGGGCAAGATCGTGGTCGAAGCGGAAAATGTGACGAAAACCTTTGGTGACCGGACCATTGTGCGCAATTTTTCAACGCGCATATTGCGTGGCGACCGAATCGGTATCATCGGGCCAAATGGTGCTGGAAAGAGTACGCTGATCAAATTGCTGTTAGGTGACTTAGCGCCAGACAGCGGCAAAATCACCGTTGGAACCAAGCTGCAAGTTGCCTATTTCGATCAACAACGCGCCACTTTGAATCCTGAGCGCACGGTCGCACAGAATTTGTCGGATCGCGGTGACACCATCTTGGTGAACGGCCAGTCGCGGCACATTATTAGTTATTTGCAGGACTTCCTGTTCGCGCCCGCACGGGTGAATTCGCCGGTGAAGTCGCTGTCTGGCGGTGAGCGCAATCGTTTGTTGTTAGCGCGCTTATTCATGCAGCCTGCCAATTTGCTGATTATGGATGAGCCAACCAACGACCTCGACGTGGAAACCCTCGAATTGTTGGAAGAACTGCTGGGTAATTATGACGGAACACTGTTAGTGGTCAGCCATGATCGCGCGTTCCTCGATAATGTTGTCACTAGCACGCTGGTGTTTGAAGGCAACGGGAAAGTCGACGAGTTTGTGGGCGGTTATCAAGATTGGCTGCGACAACGGGCTGTGCCGCGCGTTGCGCCACCGGTAGCGACAAAGAAAACGGCAGGCGGAGCACCCGTGGCGCAGGTCTCAAAGCGTAAATTGAGCTATAAAGAACAGCGCGAATTGGATGGGATGCCGGGGGTGATTGAGGATTTGGAAGCGCAGCAAGCGAAAGTGCAGAAACGCGCAGGGCACCCAGATTTTTATAAGAGTAGCAAAGAGGACGTCACGCGCACGCTTGCGGAAATGGAGACCTTGGCCAAACAGCTTGATGTGGCTTATAAGCGTTGGGATGAGTTATCGAAGTAGGTCACGCAGCAATAGGCATAAATTAAGCGTTAAACGGTTCGACAGGCGGATCGAGATCTTCGAAAAGCGCGGTAAGTGGTGCTGTAAATCCAATACTGGCCAATTCAACGATTTCGTCGCCTTTGTAGTCATAGAGTACCCAATGCCCGCTGGCATCCAGCCGGAAACAATCGGCGCGGCGGGTGTCGATATCAACCAGCAAGTATTCTTGTAAACTCGGAATCAGGCGGTAGGCGGCAAACTTGTTGCCGCGATCGTAGGCGGCCGTTGTGTTCGACAATACTTCCACGATCAACTTTGGATGTTCTAAGAATTGATCGGCTTTGTGGTCGCGTGCATCGCAGGTTACCACGACGTCGGGGTAGAAATAGGCATTGGCAGCCGTGACGAGCAGCTTCATGTCGGCCATGTAAGCACGGCAGGGGCCACCTTTTAAATACGTTTTGAGCGTCGCAGCGATGGATAAGCATGCTGTCACATGTTGGCGCCTGGCCCCACCCATGGCGAAAATCTCGCCGTCGATATATTCATGTTTTTCAAGTTGTTCACTTTCCCAATGCAAGTAGTCCTCAGGTGAGACGCGATTCATGTTACCCCTCCGCTCAATCCACCAACGCGGGACGTGCTGCCAGCTTGCCACGGCTGACTGTCTCGTTTTTGTTGTCGAGAATAATGGTCATGGGTGACATGTCGGTATTCCATTGGCCCTTGAGCTTATTGGTTGGGGCATCGCCCTCAAAGGCGACGTAGCTGTAGCTTC
>JANOTC010000615.1:0-4140 GCA_031416175.1 Gammaproteobacteria bacterium | reverse complement strand
GATCATCTTCATGGTCGTGGATTTTCCAGCGCCATTGGGGCCGAGAAAGCCGAGCACCTCACCGCGCCCAATCGTGAAGGAAATGTCGTCAACAACCGTTTGTGCGCCGAAGCGCTTACTTAAGTTTTTTACCTGAATCATGGCATCCATCGTTTAAGCAATGACCTCGATAAGGGGTAGGGGGGGGAGGGCGCCTGAGCACCCACTGGCCCCCATAGACCATCGCATCGTTGTTTGAGTTCCCATCCGATCTTATCTATGTGGTAATGTATTCGCCCCGAGGGTTCTATACGCTATTCGAGAGGGAATGCTACCTATGCTTGCCAAGTGGGTTGTTGCCGGTGGGGCTATTGTTCTAACGGCGTGTGCTCCGTTATTGTCACCGTTGACAGTCGAGGAACTGCGTTCCAAAGCGGCGGGGAAGGTCGAGTTCACTGTAGAGAAAAACTACAAACAGGCATTTCAAACGGTGCTCGCACGCACTAAAGCGTGTTATTTAGGCGCACCCACCACCGCTCAGCTCGCTGTTAGCGATTCGCGCAATTACGATCTGAAAACGGGCAACGTTACGATAAAATTGTTATACGATGCGACCGGTGAAGAAGTTTACCTAACGGTAGACGTCATCGGCGTGGGCGAGGGAGCCAGTAAAGTGACCGCCTACTATGAACGAGCCGCTTCGAAGGCAGAAGCAAATGTAGTTCAAACTTGGCTCGTCGACGGCAGCGTCGAATGTGCTAAACGAGCAGTGTAACGGTAACCTATGAAAACAGTCCTTACCGCCCTTGAGTTACGCATTCTCGGCTGCTTAATCGAGAAAGAACTCAGCACGCCTGATTATTATCCGCTAACGATTAATTCGCTGAAATTGGCTTGTAACCAAAAATCGAATCGCGATCCGGTATCGAATCTTGACGAAGCCACCGTCCAAACTACGCTGGATGGTTTGATCAAACAGCATTTGGCCTGGCAGAAACCCACGTCGGATAGCCGCGTTCCAAAATATGCGCATCGTATGGAGGCTAACTTTCGCCACACCAAGCCGGAATTGGCTATTTTGGCCGAGTTATTCTTGCGTGGGCCACAGTCCCTGGGTGAGTTGCGCACACGTTGTGCCCGTATGCATTCATTCGCGGATACCGCTGAAGTAGAGCAGGCGTTGGCCCATTTGGGCGACGAGGACTTTGGTCCCTATGTCGTCAAGTTGCCGCCTTCATCGGGTAAGCGCGAAGCGCGGTTTGCGCATTTATTTGCGGGCGAAGTGGTTGGCGGCGCACCACCCGAATTTATGCCAACAGTGCCTGGAACAGATTCGGCCGACCTGGTCGTCATTTACGAAGAGCTCACCGCATTGCGGCGCGAAGTACAAGAGCTGCGTGACCGTGTTGAGTTGCTGGAATTGCAACGCGAAAGTGAGAATGCTTCTGAGCCAAAAATTGAGTAGTATTTATTGCGGAGGTCACTAAAAAAGGCTATGTTGGCGACCTAACAATTGTCTCGGGCAGGGAGTTCGCGGAATGGTAATTAATAGAGCGCGACGGATATGTGTTTTCGTCGTTCCCGTTGCGACTCTGCTGAGCGCTAACGCGAATGCCTCCGGATTTGCGCTGATCGAGCAAGGCGCCAAGAGCCTTGGAAATGCGTATGCGGGTGCTTCTGCGCTTGCTGCCGATGCGTCTACTATCTACTTCAATCCGGCAGGCTTAACACGGCTAGATTCTCCCGAATTCGTGTTGGCGGGGCACTATATTGTCCCCAAAAATGAAATTTTTGGCGCTAAAGCGACACATGCGCCTAATATTTCTATCACAGGTGAAAACAAGTCCAAGGCGGGTGTAACCGCCGTCGTCCCGAATTTTTATTTCTCCAGTCCCATCGCGCCAGGCGTGTATGGCGGCGTGGGTGTCAGTGTTCCTTTTGGGCTAACCACGAATTACGCCGCCAATTGGAGCGGACGTTACCACGCTATTGAGTCCGACGTGGCTGTAGTCAGCGTTACACCGACATTGGCCTTGAAGCCCAGCGAAAACTTCTCCTTGGGTGCAGGGTTAAATATTGAATACGCCAAGGCGACCTTAAGCAATCGAATAGACCTTGGTTTAGTTTGCCTCGGCGCGGAAGCGGCGTCTCAAATTCCTACGGACGCTTGTGCGGGCTTGGGTATGTTACCCACTCAGTCGGACGGATCTGTTACGATCACGGGTGATAACTGGAGTGTCGGTTTCGTGTTAGGTGCGATGTTTACGCTCGATGCCGATAACCGAATCGGAGTTACCTACCACTCGCCCATGAATCATCGTTTGAGTGGCTCGGCGGACTTTGCTGTTCCAGCCAATGCCAAATTATTTACTGACAATGGCCGCTTCTTAGACACAGGCGCCAAAGCTGAATTGAATCTTCCAGAATCGCTGTCGGCTAGTTTTTTTCATGCGGTAAACGCGCGATGGCAAATGTTGGGCGATGTTACGTTTACCAAATGGAGTCGATTTCAAGAGTTACGTGTGGAGTTTGATAATCCTTCCCAACCTAACTCGGTGCAACCGGCGCTTTGGGAAAACACTTGGCGCTATTCGCTGGGCGCCAACTATATAGTCGATGACAGAATTACATTGCGAACAGGTGTCGCACGTGATCAAACCCCGGTATCCAGCGCTGAGTTGCGCACGCCGCGTGTGCCAGATAGTGATCGCACCTGGTTCGCCTTAGGCGTACAGTGGAATATGAGTAAGCAAGCCACGCTTGACGCGGGCTATGCGCACCTTTTCGTTGACAAGACGACGATTAATAACAAAGAAGAAAATACAGGGTATTTAATCACTGGCGATGTTAAAAGTCGCGTCGATATTGCGAGTCTTCAACTAACATGGAAATTGCCATGAAATCGTCCATTCAGAATGCGCAATTGAGGTTAGTTGCACGAGCTGTCACTTTGGCCCTGGTGGTCACTGTGGGTTTGGCCGCGTGCGGCGATAAATCCGATGGAATGATAAGTAACGAAGACACGTTAGGAGCGGTCGCCGTATTCGATCCAACAGCGGGTAAAATTCCGTTTCCTAGCAACTTACTTTTTGCAGGGTCCACCGACGGAACGCTAAATATTCCGAACCCGACCACAGATCCAATTATTTCCTTGAATGCGCTAGATGGTTTTTCTACGAACGCGCCTTGGAGTACCACGTTTGTCGGTAACGTCAAAGCGAGTAGTTTTGTCTTAGGCGAAACGGTTCGCGTGTTTAAGGTGACGCTATCAGGTCAGGGTGGGGCAGTCATTTCGGTTGATTCCGAGCTAGGTGCTGGTGACGTCGCGATAGCCGTGCGCGCCCAGACAGATCAAGCGCAATTGATCGTTGCGCCAATAAAACCGCTCGCGCCGAAAACCAGTTACATGGTGGTGCTCGCGCATACGCCGACAAAGTCGATTGCGGATGCCTACGGCCATCGGATTGTGGCAGATACCACCTACGCCTTTTCTAAATCGACGAAGAGTCTGGTGAGTGGTGCGGGCAAGAGTCTCGTTTCTGCGTTAAGCGACGAACAAGCGACGAAGTTAGAACCCGTGCGGCAGCTAACCGAATTCTCCGAGACCCGCGCCGTCACGTTTTCAAATGGACTGGTTTCCGGCTCGCTGTCACGCAGCGCCATCATCCTAACATCCGTTTTCACTACGCAGTCTACCAGTGATGCCTTGGTAAATCTAAAAGCCATTGCCGCGCCGGGTGCGGTGACGCTGGTAGATTCGACACGCAACACAAAAGATATTAATAGCGCTTTAGCGGGTGCGGCGGAAATTTATGTCGGCACATTAGCGTTGCCGTATTATTTAGACAAGGCGCAACCTCTAACGGGCCATTGGAAAACGGCGGCGGGTGGAGAAGTGACAGCCGTCGACCCCCAAAATAATACCGATAAGCCCGTCCAATTGGCCACCGAAACGGTACCGGTGCTGCTGACTGTGCCGAAAGTGGGTGCCAAGCCGCCAGGCGGTTGGCCCATCGTGATTTTTCAGCATGGTGTTACTCAGGATCGGACGAATTTGCTTGCTGTGGCGGATTCATTGGCGCAGGCGGGCTTGGCAGCCGTGGCGATTGACCTGCCATTGCACGGCATAACAGATACTTTGAGTCCGTTGTACGTTCCAAC
>JANOTC010000614.1:0-4900 GCA_031416175.1 Gammaproteobacteria bacterium | reverse complement strand
CGTCGTTGGGGTACAACACCATCGTAATGTTTTCAGCGGCATTTTTTGCGGCTACTGACTCTGTGTAACTGCCGGCGTTAAACTCGCCTAAATCGAATTCGTCGGTGGCAGCGGACGACCACAAGCGCAGCGTATTAACCGTCTCATTACGATATCCCGGGATAGGGATGTCGTAAGGCACAGCAAGCACAGGGTGCGTTTCCACCCAGCGGACACGTTGTATGTTATTGGCGTCGCGGTAGTACTCTGTTCGCCCCTTGAAATGAACTTTGCTAGCAAACTCAGGCCGCTCGATTTCCCAGGGATTGCCATCACGTAACCAGTGATCCGGTTCTTCGATTTGGCTACCGTTTTCCAATTTCTGCCGAAACATGCCGTATTCGTAACGAATGCCGTAACCCATCACAGGAAGTTGTAATGTCGCGCAACTATCGAGGAAACAGGCGGCTAAACGGCCAAGACCGCCATTGCCTAAGCCCGCGTCATTTTCTGCGTCGGTGATTTCTTCGAGCGCGATGCCGAGTTCAAATAACGCTTTGCGTGTCGAGTCTTCAACACCTAAGTTGAGCATGGCGTTGCCCAAGGCGCGGCCCATGAGGAATTCGAGTGATAAATAGTAGGTCTGCTTACACTTAGATTCACGATACGCGTACTTGGTGTATTTCCAGCGCTCCATTAAGCGATCACGCAAGGTTAATGCGAGTGCTTCATAGGCATAGTGCAGCGAACGAGAATAGCGGTCGCGGCCTAAGGTGTGTGAGTAATATCGACGATAGTCCAAACCAAGCGCTTGCGGATCCATGCCTAATGGCGGTAACTCGGTGAGTTGGCGTGCGGGCGTGCTTTTTGTAAGCTTGGACTTATGGCGATTAATAGGTCTGTCTGACGATGGTCTATTCATAGTGGGAACTCCTGTTCAAGCTAAGAATTTGGCGAACTGGAGGTATAATGTTTGGGTGTTAGGCCGACAGAGCAGTGCGGCTCTGTCGGCGTATTATATTAAAGCCAGCGCATGCAGCCAGTTTCGAAGCTGTGCGTCAGGTCGTGGTGATAAGGATACATGCGAATCTTGTACACTTGCAAGCCAGCGAGCGAGGGTTCTAAATTGAGCGCAAAAATAGTTTCGTTACCGTCTTTTACGTTACTTGGCGTAAATCGGTGGCATTCATGGACGTTGAATTTTCCAAATTTATCTTCGCGTCCCATAAGACATTCGACAATGATGTCACTAGGATCTAATCCATCGAGATAGGCGGCCACAGTGATGGGCAAGGTGGTTCCAGACCTTATCGATTCAGGCACGAGTACGTCCGTACGGCGCAAACGAATATTCGCCCAACTCTGGCGAATTTTTCGCTTCCAATTGGCCACTTCGATGGCGGGGGCATTACCATTGCGCTCATAGGCAGCGCGCCGTTTTGATGCAGGACTATAAAATTTCTTAACATAGTCCATCATCATGCGATGCGAATTGTAGCGTGGGATGATCGATTCCATGGAAGCTTTCGACATTTTCACCCAGCCTTCGGAAAAGCTGTGACGCGTACGAGAATTGCGTCGTTCATCGCCGTTAATGGCAACGCCTTCTCGCGAATAGTAGAGTGGGATGACTTGCGTTTCCAAGATGTTGAGAAGGTCTTGTCCCTCTTGTCGGTCACGGAAATTCTTGTCGAATTCGGGTCCGTGCGGTTTGATTGCCCAACCGTTGCGACCGTTGTAGCCTTCGCCCCACCAGCCATCCAACACGCTTAAGTTAATGACGCCGTTAATGCCCGCTTTCTCACCCGACGTTCCGCTCGCTTCTAACGGGTATTCAGGTGTATTGAGCCATACATCGACGCCAGAGACCAACTTACGGGCGAGGGCGATGTCGTATCCCTCCAGCAAGATGATTTTGCCTTCGAATTCAGGTTTGCGTGAAAACTCATGCACTGAACGTATGAAGCGTTGACCTGGCTCATCCAATGGATGCGCTTTGCCTGCAAATATTAAAATGACAGGATAACGCGGATGGTTCAATAAGCGGCTTAAACGTTCTGGGTCAGAAAACAAGAGTGTTGCGCGTTTGTACGTTGCGAAACGGCGCGCAAAACCGATGACGAGTACGTCAGTGTCTTGCGGGTTCAAGCATTTATTGAGGCGTTCACTTTGCGCGTCACTGCAGCCGTTGCGGCGGTGCTGAATAACGGTTCGCTTTTTCAAATGCTCAAATAATTCCAACTTGAGCGACTGGTGCAAGCTCCAATAAATATGGTCTGGAATTTCTTCAATGCGCTTCCAATACTCTTCGTTGCGGAGTTCTTTGCGCCAACTCGCACCTAGTCGCATGTCAAAAAGTGTAGTCCATTCTTTCGCCAAGAATGTCTGTACATGAACGCCGTTAGTGATGTATTCCATCGGATTTTCATCTGGCGGAATTTCCGGCCAAATATACGCTTCCATTTCGGACGCGACGCCGCCGTGAATACGTGACACACCATTATGTTGACGAGAACCGCGTAGCGCTAATGAAGTTTGATTAAATCCATGTGGGTTGCTCGGAAACGCACCAAGGGATAGAAATCGGTGCTCATCAATGCGCAATTCGCCAATCAGTGGCCGAAAGTGCGAGAGCATCAGGTCGTGGTTAAAAATATCGTGGCCAGCAGGCACCGGCGTATGCGTCGTAAATACGGTGGCGACGGCAACGAGTTCGAGTGCCGAGTCAAAGTCCATGCCTTGAGCCACATACTCGCGGCAACGCTCCAAAATCATGAAGGCGGCATGGCCTTCATTAATGTGCCACACCGTGGGTTTTAGCCCGAGCGCACGCAACGCGAGTACACCGCCGACGCCTAAAACAATTTCTTGCTGAATGCGTGTGTTGGTGTCGCCACCGTAGAGTTGATAGGTGATGCGGCGATCATGTTCAGTGTTTTCGGGCAGGTCAGTATCGAGCAACGTCAGGCTGATATGCCCCGCTTTGGCGCGCCAGACTTTAATGGCGACGCTACGCCCGTGAATATTGACGTGAACATGTACGTCGTTACCGGCTTTGTCTTTCGCCGGGGTAACGGGAAGATCGGCAAAGTTATTCGGCGTGTAATGCGCGAGTTGATTGCCGCGATCATCAATCGTTTGGGTGAAGTATCCTTGCCGATACAACATGCCCACGGCGATGAATGGCACGCCAAGGTCGCTGGCGGCTTTGCAATGGTCACCGGCCAGGATGCCTAAGCCGCCTGAATAAATCGGAAAGCTTTCGTGTAGACCAAACTCTGCGCAGAAATACGCTACGAGATCCGACTTTGGATCTAAAAACGATTCGACACCGGATTTAAAGCTTTCTTGGAGATAGGTGTCGTGTACCGATAAGGCGCGATTGTAATCTTCCATGAATATGCGATCGCTGGACGCTTCTATCAAACGCGTTTGCGAGATTCGCCGCAGAAATACTTTTGGGTTGTGTCCGCATGCGCCCCACAATTTGGGGTCGAGGCGCTCAAATAAGCGGACGATTTGGTGCTCCCAACTATAGAGCAAATCGTCGGCTAATTCGCGCAAGCGGCCGAGATGTTCCGGAATAACCGGCTGAACTTCTAAGGTGAAGCGTGTTCCTGGCATAGCGGATAGACCACCCTGTCTTGCTTACGGTGAATTTAGTGTATATCAAAAAATTGAAAATGTGACGAGGATAAACACGTCAAAAGGGCGGAAGCAGAAAGTGTACCAGGCGCGGTTTCAAAAAAAACGAGGAATATTGAAGCTCTACAATGTTTTCTTATTATGCGTAGAGCACTTAGGAATGAACAAGGAGTAATGTGGTGCCGAGGGTCGGAATCGAACCGACACGAAGTTTCCCTCACTGGATTTTGAGTCCAGCGCGTCTACCAATTCCGCCACCCCGGCACGTAGAGGGCGCTAATATATAGGAAATTTTTGAAACGTCAAGCTTTGCAGGCAGAGTTTTTTGTAGCGGGCTTTTTAGCGGTTGCGCGCGCCCCACAGGGAGGTCGCCAGGGCCATTCCTTCTGCCGCCGATTGGGCGCGGCCAAGGAGTCGCAAAGCCATCGCCGTGGTGCCTATGACCGCCGCTTCGCCGTATTCGTCACGGGCGGCGCCCGCCCAAATCTGTGTGAGTCGGTCTACGTCCATGCGCTCGTCCTTAAGATGGCGTTGTTCGAACAAGGCAGGCCATTCTTCAGCAGAGGCGACGCCGTGTCTAACGGTTAACGCATTGCAAGCGGTGTCTGGATTTCTTTCCACCTCTCCGCCTTCACCTTTAAATATGCAAAGATTGGCTTCACCCAAGATGACGCCCGCAAGGGAGTGAATTTCGGCGTAGTTGGGATGAAACACGCTTTGTAGGCTAAATGTGGCGTGACCCGGATTGATCATGCGCGTCACCGTATTAATGGGTGAGCGCAAGCCGAGCACGCTGCGTAGTCCAAATAAATGCGCTAAGCGTGGGTGAAGCTGATTCAGTTCAAGAAACGCGAAATGGTGTTTTTCAACTTGGTTAAGGGCGTCGGTGAGTGATTCGGCGATGGGCAGATCAAGTGCGCTGAGCGCGGCGCGCGCGAAGACCCGGTCTGTCGGCCCTTCGGAGCTGCCATGCATCAGTATTTTTACGCCGTTTTGTGCCAGCAAACGCGCACTCAACACAAACCAGGGCAAATGCCGACGTTTCCCGGCATAGGAAGGCCAGTCCAGGTCGACTTTGACTTGGCTAGGCGGTGGAAGTGTTTCCCGCACCGCTAATATCATGCCTGCTGTTTCTTCGGGCGTTTCTTCACGCACCCGCATGAGCATTAGATACGCGCCGATTTGTTCCGGTGTCGCTTGTTCGTTCAGTATCATGCGCATGGCGGCCAATGCTTGGTCGGCGCTTAACGGCTTAGCGCCGCGTCGACCACGCCCG
>JANOTC010000613.1:0-2400 GCA_031416175.1 Gammaproteobacteria bacterium | reverse complement strand
GAGCGATAGCCGTGTTCCGGATGCGGCCGGTGTTCGAGCAGATGCTTCACCACATCGCGCGTGCGTGGCCCGATGTCCAGCGCCCAAGTGAGGAAGCGCCCGGGTGTCCAGTCTTGATGTTTTTGATGGGCTTTGGGCATGTGCTCGACCACGGTGGTGTGTGCGCCTTTGCGATGACTGCGCGCGTGGGACGCGATGCGTTGACCGGCACTAAAGCACTCCACCGTGGTCGCGGTGAGGCGCACATCAACGGCGTGCTTTACGTACGCATGCGGCACCGAGTAGTAGTGCCCATCGACTTCGATGTGGTAGTCGATGTTGACGCGCGCCTTCTTCCAGTCCGCGTATTCGTAAACATCCGTGGGCAACGGTTTGAGTGCCGGTTTGTCCAAGGCTTCGAACTGACTGCGGCGCGAGCCGGGCAGCTTCTTGAACAGCTTGTCGTTCAAGACCACCAGCAACTCACGAATCGCTGCGTTGAGGTCAGATAACGAGAAGAACGTGTGATGGCGTAAGCGCGCCAGAATCCAGCGCTCGACGACTTGCACGCCGACTTCGACTTTGGCCTTGTCTTTGGGTTTGTACGGCCGCGCCGGTAACACGGCGGTGCCGTAGTGCATGGCCAGCGCGGCATAGGTCGGATGCAGTTCCGGTTCATAACGGCAGGCCACGCTCACCGCCGCTTTGAGATTGTCCGGAACAATCAGCGCGGGTACGCCGCCGAAAAAACCAAAAGCGCGCACGTGTGAACCAATCCAGTCGGGCAGGGATTGTGTCCAGGTGGCTTCGGCGTAGGTAAAGCTGGACGCGCCCAGCACGGTCACGAAGATTTGCGCCGGTTTAATCTCACCGGTGGTTGCATCCACCACCGGCACCGTCGGTCCTGCGTAATCGACGAACAGCTTCTCGCCGGCGCGGTGCGTTTGCCGCAGGCTGCTTTGCAAACGTCCGCGCCAGTCGCGGTACAGCAAACAGAACTGCGCATAGCTGTAAGCCGCCTCAGGGGCGTGCTGATACTCTTCCCACAACAGCTGCCGCGTGACGCCTTTGCGTTTGAGTTCCTGATGAACTGCGGCGAAGTCGGGCTCGGTGAAGCGGCTGGGCATGACGCAGGCGTCCGCCGTGGGCGCAAACAACCGCTGTTTCAGTTGCGTCTCGTCCCACTCCGTCGGCAATGGCCACGTTAACCCGGCGCTGCGCGCCAGACTCAGGTATTTGCTCACCGCCCCCTGCGACATCCGCAGACTGGCGGCAACCTGCCGCTGTTTCAAATGTGCGGCGTAGGTTAGCCGCAACACCTCTTTGATCTTGTGCATGGATACTCTCTCTGTGGACATGACGCACTCCCTTGAAAAGGGCGCAGCGTCCGTCAGTCACGTTGAAATATCCAGCACCAGTCACGACCGTTCCGGTCAGCGTGATCACCGATTCTGGCAATCACCAAAAAGTGATCACGATGAGCCCAGAATCGATGATCACGATCAACCAGAATCACTGATCACGATGAAGATGTAGACCCGACGCAAAGGACGCGGTTGATATCCGCGCCGACTGAGTGACAACAAGGCTTGAGACTTGGCTTCCGGTGTTGACCATGTTTCCTTGTCCACTCCCGGAGTGTTCTTGCCTTGGTTTTCAGTCACCCGTTTTACGGCGAGTGCTTTACCGAAAAACGAGTGGGTCAGCAGCCATTGCAAGGTTTTCACCTTACCCCAGCGGCCTTCCTGTGTTGCCTTTACGATACGCGCTTGCAGCCTCCTGACTTCCCGATGACCTTTGGCCCAATCAATGCCGTGCCAGTGTATCGGTTCGCCGAAGGGCGCACCCGCGCAAACAGTTTGCGTAGTCATCTGCATTCCCTCCTATGAAAGTTATTCAAACAATCTCGTAAAGAAAGACCATGCGAAAGTCTGCTCGCTTTCGCGTGAGATGATGTCGCCTCGCGGCTCAATCTCTATCCAATCCATTACAGATCGGCATTCGCTTTTTCCGCTTTCCTCTACCCGCACTTCCGACAGCGTTCCTCGCGGTTCGCCTGCCCAAAATGGGCGGAAATACGGGCTTACCATGTTTCACTTAAGCAACAAGAATGGGTTAGACCCTGCCTATCCACCGGTAGCGTTGAGTGTCCGCGTGCTCTCATACAAAAGGAGAGCAACCCGCTACGTTGCCGTTTTGGCTCAAGCCTGTCAGCGTCTTTGGCTTGTACACACGTGACGATGTTTATCAGCAGTTCACTTTCGTTGGTCATATCATTTAGCCTAGGGCGTGTCATCAATTAAGCCACACCACCGCCGCGGCCAAATGAATAGCGGCGAGGAAATTGCGAGCAGTCTTGTCATAGCGCGTCGCAATCGCGCGGAATTGTTTCAGCTTGGCGAAGAAATTCTCGATCAAGTG
>JANOTC010000612.1:0-5048 GCA_031416175.1 Gammaproteobacteria bacterium | reverse complement strand
CAATCGCAGCGTCGATGGCAATTACGCGTCCTGGGTTGGGGCACGAACGTCAAATTGTAACAACGTCAGTTTTATTAAACCCGGCGACGCCAACAAGTCGACCTTGGCCGCCTCCATGATTTCGTCCATATCAGCGTCACTTTTCGCAAGCAATAACTGTGACTCCGCCAACAGTGTGCACGAGTCACTACTCGGTGTCACCATCAAAGACGCCGAACTCGCTCAGGCCCTTGTCGACTGGATTAACAAAGGCGCGCAGAATAACTAACAACTGTGAGCACAGTCCAATCTACTCCCGGATTTCAGGGCGCGCCAGTTAAAGCGAGCGTCGGACGCCGCATAATTAAATGGGGTCTGATCGGCATCGTCCTGTTAATCGTGCTGGTTGTCGCGCTCGTCGTCGGCGCGTATTACAGCCTGCGCTCGCCCGCGTTTTATGAACGCGCGCTACCCTACGCCAAGCCATTTCTCGATCCCTTAGGGATTGAAATCAAGAAACTCGGTTCGCTGAGTTTCGATGTGTTTGGCTCGCTGGAACTGCATGATCTTGACGCCCACTACAAAAATACCAAGGTCGGCGATATCGACGTGAACATTGGCACGCTGGTTGTTCGATACGATTTCGATGGGCTGTTTCACCAACAGCTAAATATTCACGCGCTTGAACTTAAAGATGTTTTGATCAAAGGCACCCTCAAACCTGAAACGACTCAAACTCCGCCTCCTACGTCGAAGCCAGTACAAGATTGGGTTGCACTCGACAAGATACTTTCTTCGCCGCCCATGGCCACGCATATCGAGTCACTGAAAATTGAAAACCTTGCGGTCGATTTGCGTGTTGAAAGCGGGAAAACATGGCAGCACGTCAATGCTCAATTGAGAAGTGTTTCAACGCGATTGGCGTGGACGTCAGAATTACTTGAAGGAAAAGCAGCATTACGTTTAAGCAAAGACAAGGACATCATCCGCTTCGCTTTCGGCAACGAAAATGAACGTACGGATGCGAGTCTAACCCCTACGCTAGACTTCGACGCCGATTGGCGCGCTGCCAAGACGAACAATCGTTGGCGCGTGGATAAGCTTATTATTGATCAACATGCGGCCATTTCAAATCCTGACATTAAACAGACTCACTCGGGGAAAATCGCCCCCATTGGGGCCTTGAAGGTATTTGGCATTGACCTGCATGTCGACGCCAAAACCGTCGAAAATCCCTCCTTGGAACCTGGTCTGGCGAGCATTTTCCCACTAGCCATTAGGGCGAAATTGACGTCAGCGACCCAAGGACTGGTCGTTGACGGATTTAAACAAGAACAGATGCTCGTCTCCGGTCGGCTTGACCATCAGCTGAGTGCTAGCCTACAAGGGGAACTGCATCCTTTTCCTAGCCCGCCACCGCAAATTCGTTTCGATCTATCGCAATCGCTGAACATCCCAGACATGGATGTCCGTTTACCGGGGCAACACGCCAAACTAAAGAATTTTGAATTAACTATTCAGGCCAAAGGTGACGCGCCCCTTGATACGAAGCTGTCCAAGCCGATTTCCCTCAGTGCAAAAATTAAGGGGGGTGCGGACCAGGTAAAAATCGAGAAGTCGACCAGAAAACCTAACGACGCTTCATTGCTGGCCTCGTTGTCGCCTACATTTTCGTTAACTGCAGATGGCGAACTGAAATCGCTCGCTGATGCGCCCAAAGGACTCAATCTACGCTTCTCGCCAGATTTGCACGTGAAAAACATTAGCGTTACTCAAGGAACGGGAAAAGCGGCACAAAATATACGCGTCGCACGCCAAGACATGGCCGCCAAGGGTGCTTTCGATGGCGCGCAAATTCAACTAGACGGCAGTTTAGACACAATAAATGCTGTGCTGTCGCAATTGAAAAAGCCTGTTACGCTGAACAATAAGTTTTCCATTAGTACGAATTTGGCAGCCACCCACGTCGGCGTAAAACTACAAACGCGCCTGGACGACAAACCCTTATTAAATGCCGACCTGGCTATCGACAATCTCGCCAAACATTTAGATGTGCGCCACGATATTGAATTAGAGGCGTCCACGCATCTGCGCGCCATTCATGCGGCGGCAGACGCATTGAAAAAAACTGGGGGCGTTCATGTCACCTTACACGGTAAATCGCGTTTAGATCACGCCGCCAACGATATTCGCCTGGCAGATATGTCCAAACTGGCAACATGGCCCATGCAGTCGCAAGGAGAGTTGCGCATTGCACAACGTACTAGGCCAACGGACGCCGAAGGGATTGTTCTCAGCGCACCCCTCACGCTGACTTACGACATAGCGAAAACCGAGGACTACAACACCCATTTGAAGCTTGATGTTCCCGCCGTGCAAACTCCTCCACTGAGGGTGCCTGTGGCCTTAACGCTGTCCCAAAACACGCGTTTCAGCTGGCCCTTAACGGTGACGGAGACTGACGGCTCACTCGGCATTGACGGCGTAGAAGCACTGGCGTTCAGGCTGCGTTTAGACGACAAACCCAATAATGCGCACATTCACGCCGCGCTAAAAATGACGTCGGACCCCATCTGGCAACGCTACTTAGCCGACTTAAAGGTACTAAACAGTGTGGGTAAATTAGGACTGGATGTTAATTTGGACGCACAGTTAAACCACCCTAACATGAGCGTACTCGATTTTCAGCCCAAAGCGCATTTGGAGAAATCGCGCGCTCACGTGAAACTTGCGTTGGGCGTGCAACCCTACGCCGACAACCCTGGCAGTGAATTGCATTTGTCTGGACCACTCAAGCTCACGCAAACGCTTGATTGGGCGGCTGACAGCGCCATCGGGGAAGGTGAATTCGAGATCGCGGCGTTAAAAATTCCTAACAAAGCGAATATTGCTGGCTTGTCGGGCCGTTGGAAAATGAAAGCTGACTCAGGATTTAAACCAAAATCAGCGCACATTGACTTTACACTGGATCGTTCACAAATCGAATTGGTTGCGGCACTCACTGGCGACAAACCGCTTCGGGTCGGCGACTTGCTCACGCCACTCACCTTGCAGGCAACGGCAGCCATGGATGAACAGCAGGCTGAGTTGCGCCCGTCCTCGCTCAGCGTAGGCGGCGAATTAATTGGCCTGGTCGCGAAGGGTGCTGCATCGTTTGATCGCAAAAACGCGCAACTGGAGACCACCCTGACCTTGCGACCGAGAAACAATTTACTCGGTTCGCCGGATATTTCCGGTTCAGGCAAGCTGGAATTGCCCTTAAGCGTTACCTTGTTCAAAGGCGAGCAAATTACCTTGGAAGGCGAAGCACGCTTCGACGATTTTAGTTTCCGCTTTAACGACAAACAGTTGCAACACCTGAATGGACGCATGAAAGTTGAAGAAGAATTATTGTGGCGCGATAAAACGCTACGCTTTCGCTACCTTTCAGCCGCCGATCCATTTCAACGCGTTGATTTCAGCCGCATTGAGCCGTATTTAGGCAAACAGCAGTCGGTAACATTTTCGAAAGTCAGCTCAGGTGCAATTTCGGCAGGTCCAGGCCTTGCGAGTATGGCTTTCAAACAGAATTTGCTGCAACTACAACATTTTGACGTTGAGTTATTCGACGGCCATGCAACGGGCCAGTTTTATCTTGATGCGCGACCCGGCGCGTGGAGAATCGGCGTCGTTAGTCGTCTAACACAAGTTGATCCGCGTTACCTGCTGTCCGATAAAAACGCAGCGAGTGCGAAGGTGCGTGCGCCGATCAGCGCGCGGACGGCACTGGAATTCGACGTCAATCGACGCCTACTGGAAGGTCGTGTCGATGTCACTGAAATCAACCGCGACCAGTTACTACAACTGCTCGACATTGTTGACCCTAATCATACCGACGAACAATTGGCGAGCGTACGTTCGGCCCTACGCTTCGCCTACCCAAAAGAAGTTGCGCTCGACATGCGTGATGGGTTGATGGATCTCAAAGTCACACTCTCGGCCCTACCGAATCCGATTCGTGTGCGCGGATTGCCACTTTCGCCGCTCGTGCAAGCATTTATCGGCGACGCATTGCGATCCGTCGAGAAATTACCCTTGAAATAGGCAACTGGAGAAGATTATGAGACGTCCTGCACTGGTCCTTTTCTTGTTATCACTCGGTGGATGCGTGAGCCTACCAGACGTGTATCTGATTGATCGCCACACGGTGATGGAAGCAGAAGCGGCGGGGGAATGGCCGGAATTGGAAAACCGATTCCGCGAGCAAAATCCAAAACTGGGACCCACCAATCTAACGACCGAACCGAACAATGCACGACACGAACGCGCATTTCGCGTCGTCAACGGTGAGTTTTCAAATTCCCCAGCGAGTCCGTCAAAATGATGCGCGCCGCTAAGTCGTTTATCTGGCTGCTCGTGTTGATAGCGCCCACTCTCGCATGGAGCGCGGATGTTGATTGGCGATCAAACCGCCTCACGCCGTTAACGAAAGTCACAGTGGGGCCATGGGACAGTTTCGAATCCAGTGTAAGCGCGGACGAGTCTAGCATTTTTTTCACCCTGAATCGAAATCAAGTTCCTAACATTTATCGCCAGGATTTACTCACCGACAACGCCGATGTATATATTGGCGACGCCGGTGACGCGAAAGAGCCACGCCTCGATGCATCCGGCACGCGCCTAGCCATAACCTTTTACGGCAAAGATGCGCAAGGCGATGTGTGCATCGTCAGTACGCAGACTAAACGACTCGACTGCCTTGCCGGCGCCAATA
Organism: Gammaproteobacteria bacterium; assembly: GCA_031416175.1. GTDB lineage: Bacteria > Pseudomonadota > Gammaproteobacteria > S012-40 > S012-40 > JANOTC01. Next base: position 316 of record JANOTC010000612.1, on the reverse strand, counting down.
CATCCGATCAAACACCTTTCTGGATTGACACCAACAACCTTGGCTACTTGCGCCGTCTAAGTGGCCAGCGCGATTGGGAATTAGTCGCTTATTCGATACCCACCCAGAAAATCAGCACCCTCGCGCAAGGCAGCTTGTCCGCGCCCGTGGCGAGCCGCGATGGGCGTTACGTGCTATTCAATCGGGGTGATGCTGAAGGCATTCATCCGCAGATTTTCGACCGCAACACGCAAACAACTATCGTCCCGGCGCGCTTCGATTTGTCCGGATTAACCGGCTTTATGGCCTTTTCGGTTGACGGGAAGCATGTTTATTT
>JANOTC010000611.1:0-6571 GCA_031416175.1 Gammaproteobacteria bacterium | reverse complement strand
CCGACGCTGGCTGCGAAAGGGGGGGGCGACGTGGCAATGGAGGAATTGGTGCTGTCTTCAGAGGGAATCGATTTGGAAGTGGCCTAGGATTCTAAAAGCACAAGGACGACGGTTGCAATGAAAGGACTCATTTTCGAAGCGCTCACTCCTCAAGCCGATGCGGCCTCGAATCGCACCGATTTGGCCTGTTTTATCGGTTTCGCCAAAGTGCGGAACGTCGATATGCCTGGGAATGTGCCGGAGGACGTGCGTCAATCTTTACAGCGGGAGGGTTGGTGGTCCACCGCAGGCTCGGTCGGTTCCCAGCCCGGTCCGCCCTCGCTTTACGACGTGCCGGTTACCATTGCGAGTTGGGAGCGATTTGATCAGCTCTTTGCTTGGGATGAGCGCATCTACGGAGAGTCCGGGAGCCGGGGAGCGACGTATCTTGGTGCCGCTGTCCGTTCCTTTTTTGCCCAAGGTGGGCGCAAATGTTATGTCATCAGTTGCGGTGAACCCGTTGCTTTTGACGCCGACCGGGGCGCGCGTGATGCAATGTTACTTAAGTTGGTTCCAGAGTACACAGGTCAGCGCGGGCGTCGACACGCGTGGCACGGCCTGCACCATCTTTTTGGGCTGCCCGGCGCTGCCTTTGTGGTCTTGCCGGATCTTCCGGAATTAGCCGGTATTTATCGCGACGCGACCACGCCGCCGCTCACGTTAACAGCGCCCATGCCAGAATTTGTCGAGTGTTCAGCGCCAACGGCTGCGCGTGCAATGGAAAAGCGCGTTATCCAGTTGGCCGCTCCCACTTGCACCCATGACGAGTTTCATCTTTGGCGCGGCGCAATTCAACGCGCTGTGGTGTTTATTTCAGACCATCGCCGCGACATGCAGTTGTTGGCGGCATTGCCGTTAGCGCAAGTGGAAAGCGAGGCGGCGGCGGGTTTACTCGGGTTCATGCACCAACGCGGTTGGCTTAGCGGCGCTGTATCCTCGTCAGCGCAGAGTTGCCCTGCGGATATCAGTGCGCTTAATGATGATGAAAAGGCCTCCTGTAGCCTTGCCAGCGCGTTTTTGCAGTTAGCCTTTCCCTGGTTGCAAACAAGCTACGCAGGTGACTTACCGGCGAATTTAGAACCCGCCGATGGGGCTTTGGCCGGTGTTTTGGCGCGCAATGCGCTGACCCGTGGCACGTTTCGCAGTGCGACAAGCTTGCGCCTGCACGACCTGATTGCGGTGGCGCCGCCGTTGAGCCAGGCGCAACAGTTCGGCATTAATCGTAAGGCGCCAGCGCGCGCCTCGCCGCAGTCGCCTTTGATTGATCGTGTCACGTTGTTTGGGCCGAGTCCAGAGGGCATGCGAATACTGTCGGATGTAAGCACGAGTAATGACATTTATTATAGGCAAGCGAATATTAGCCGCACGCTTGGTTTGATGATGCGAGTTGCTCGCAGCATAGGTGAAGAATACGTTTTTGAATCGTCTGGCGAGCGTTTGTGGGGGCAACTCCAATCGCGCCTAGAGGATGTTTTGAGCGCCATGCAGCGCGCCGGTGCTCTGGCGGGAACGCGGCCAGGCGAGGCGTATCAAGTGCGTTGTGACCGTTCTACCATGTCGCAGCAAGATATCGACGCCGGGCGCGTGTTGGTGCAGGTGATCCTTCGTCCGGCCGCGAGCATTGAGACGATGCGTATTCAACTGGCGTTCGGTGACGGTGGCAACGTTTCGCTTTCGACTTTGGGACTGGAGGCAGCATGAGCGATGTGAATGGCTACCCGTTGCGCGGCTTTCGTTTCCAGGTTGATTTCAAGGAGCAGATGCTCACGAACGAAACCGAAGGTGGTGAGGTGTTGCTCTGCAGCGGCGCGTTTTCCGAGTGCAGTGGTTTGGAAGTCACGATGGAGCCGAAGGTCATCAAGGAGGGTGGCCGCAACTGGGGCGCTGCACAGCGCATGGGCGCGGTCAGTTTTGGGACGGTGGTGCTGAAACGGGGCCTAACAGATACTGCCGATTTGTGGGCATGGTTCAGTTTAGTGGGTGAGGGTGCGTACGCTCAACGACTTAACGTGAGCATTACGATGTTTGATCAATCGGGCAAGGGTGTTTTCGCGTGGACCCTGCTCAAAGCTATGCCCATCAAGTTCAAAGCGCCCGATTTCAACGCGATCCAAAACGAAGTGGCAATTGAGGAGCTGCACTTGGTTCATGAAGGCTTGGGCCGCGCCGCACCTGCCGTTAAGCAGCTATAGGCGCGGCGGCCATGGCAACAACACCGAGCGTGCAAAAAGCCAGCTTCAACTCCGTGAGCGGAACGAAGCTGTTTGACGTTCACTTCAATCCGCAAACACTCCAATACACAATCACTAATACCTTATCCAACACGGGCTCTGGCAATTCTTCCAAGCAATACACCGGCGAGAGCACTGGCAAACTCACGTTGGACCTTGTGTTCGACACGACATCGACCGGTGAAGATGTGCGCCTGCACACGGTGCAAGTGGCAAAGCTGATGGAGCCGGGTGGGAGCGACGACAGGACGCCCCCCGTGGTGAAGTTCGAATGGGGCCTTTACGCGTTTTCTGGGATGGTGGAGAGTTATCGTGAAACCATCGACTTTTTCTCCGCCGACGGTGTGCCCCTGCGCGCCTCGGTGAATTTGACTTTGTCTAGTCAAGATGAGGTTTTCGAAGGTGGCTCGGATCGGCGTCGCGCCAATACGGGCGGCTCGATGGCCGGTCGGGGTAGTGCCAATGCGGTACAAGCGCCGCCAGCTGGACCCGCAGGAGGGCGCGGCATCACCCTAACCGCCACGCTAGCGGGCAACCCAGCGGCGGCACGTCAAATCGCCGCTCAAAACGGCATAGAGAACTTGCGATTTCCCGGTGGCGGGTCAATCCAACTTGACGCTTCGTTTACCGCCACGGCGGCCGTTTCTATCACCGGTGTGGGCGGTGTGAGCGTGAGCGCGAGTGCTGGCGGGGTGTTCGATGGTTTGCGCGCGCAAGCGCCGGGAAATGTCAGTGGCGGAATCAAGCTGAGCAATTTCCTGCGGCCCTCCGCGACGGCCAGTTTGGGCACTGAGGACCCCTCTGCGTTTTCCCTAGGTGGCCAGGCGCGTTTGCAAGGTTCAGCCAGCCTGAAAGCCGATGTGGGCCAGGCGGGTGCGCTCAAAGCAAGAATTGAATTCGACGGAGGTGGCTAATGGGCGTGGTGTTTGACGAGGTCGTGACCCAGATTGAGGCGCCGCCGTTGCCGCCACAAGGCGCGCCAGGAAGTGTAATGGAAGCGCCATCGCCGCAAAACGAGGCGCGCCACTGGCAGCAGCAACAGGCGGTTTTCTGGCGGCGACAACAACGGCTGGAGGCAGATTGAATGGGCGTCACTTCGCTAGATCGTCGCTCCGTATATAACCCGAGGCCGGTCGTTGAGGTCGATGGCCAGCGTTTTGACAAAGTAGACGCGCTCTTACTGACTTTGGATATGCGTGAACAAGAGGGGGGTCTTTCTTCCGTAGAACTGCGTTTTAGCAATCGCGCGAGTGACGCCAATGGCGGCGCCGGTCATGCCTTTGAAGACGAAGCAGAAATAAAACTGGGTTCGACGATCAAGGTTTCGACGGGCGACTCCAGCGATTCGCGAGAAATCTTTCGTGGTGTCATAACCGGATTAGAGGTGGAATTCGCCTCCGATCGACCGCCTGAGTTGCTGGTGCTCGCTGAGGACCGCTTACAGCAGGCCCGCATGGCGCGGCGCACGCGTGTTTTTCGCGACAAATCAGTGGTCGATATCGCTACTGATATTGCCCAGCGGCTGAACTTGCAGCCGCAAGTGAGCGGCCTGAGCGGCTCTAGCGGTACCTGGGTGCAATTGAACGAAAGTGATTTGGCCTTTCTACGCCGCCTTGTACGCTTATTCGACGCCGACCTGCAAATCGACCAGGATCGGCTTGAAGTGGCGCCGATTAGCGAAATTCAGCGACAAGTCATTGAATTGGCGTTGTTTCACGATTTGCGCAGTGTGCGCTTCGTGGCGGATCTGTCTAACCAGGTCACCGAGGTGACCAGCGCAGGCTGGAACGCGGTCAGCGGGCAAGCGGTGAGTGGCACGAGCCAAGGGAGTCACTTTGGCCCGGGTCAGGGGCGCCGTGGCGCAGCGATTTTGGCGCAGACGCTGGGTAGTCGCAGCGAACATGTTGGGCATATTGCGGTTATTACCGATAGCGAGGCTCAAGCGCTGGCAGATACTGTTTTCGATCAATGCGCGCGCGGTTTTGTGCGCGCGGAGGGTTCGGCCACCGGCCATCCTAGTATTCGTGTTGGCAGCCATTTGCAATTGCGCGGAATGAGCGCTCGTTTTGAAAATACCTATTACGTTGTCAGTACACACCATCGTTATAACTTGGCGACGGGTTACGTAACCGATTTCAAGGCGGAGTCGGCCACGCTGGGGTACGCCGCGTGAGTGATCAGCGCTTGCTCAAACAGCTTGTCCCGACCTTGCATGGCGGCAGCTACTTAGCAAAAGTGGTGGCGGTGAACGACCCCGATTCGCTGGGTCGAGTGCAAATTCGTCTTTTCAGTTTTGATGGCCCCGATTCCCAAGATGCTGCGCTTTGGGCACGGGTGGCGGCGCCGTTTGCGGGCAACAATCGGGGCGGGTTTTTCATTCCCGATGTGGATGATGAAGTGTTAGTGACATTCGTCAATGGCGATCCGCGCCTCCCCATTGTAATAGGGGGTCTTTGGAATGGTAACGCGGCGGTGCCCGAAACACTCGGTGGCAGCGGTGATCGTGTTGATCGTTGGACCCTGACTGGCAAGGCGGGTACCCGCATCGCTATTGTTGAAGAACAAGCCAGTGATGCCACCATCAGCTTTACCACGCCCGGCGGTGTCAGCGGCGAGTTGACCGACTCCGGTGGCGGCAAGATCGAATTCACCATCGGTGGCACCACCGTCACCTATGACAACCAGGGCGTCACCATCAACACCAGCATGAACGTGAAGGTGCAAGCCACCAAAGTCGAGATCAATGCGTCCATGGTCACTGTTAACGCGGGTGTTTCGAAGTTTAGTGGTTTGGTGAAGGCCGATTCGATAATTACTAACAGTATTGTGAGCGCATCTTACACACCAGGGGCGGGAAATATATGGTAGCGCTAAAGCGTCAGGTGAAAGTGGGGCGCAGCCCGAACGCGAAGATACGTTGGCTAGGTCCGCTGCCAATTTGGGCACGCCCCAGTCCGGCTGGGATTCGCTTGGCTAATGACGTTCGCGCGGCGCAACCGGCCATTCTACGCTTCGATCACGACGAGTTCATGGAGGAATTCACCGACACCCTTAGCGTCGAACCCGAGCGGCTGGGGGAATGGCTTGCCCAAGCTGAAACCTGGCGCGCGCCGATGGCCTCGCCTAAGCGCACGCCGCCTGAGGCGCCGCTCACCTCAAAAGTGGCTTTTCTTTTCGATGCTACGCAACGGCAGACACAAGCCAAGAAATTGCACTTACCGACGGCGATTAACCTGCAGCCGCTCAAGACCCAATTTCGCAAACAGGCTCTGCCTGCACGCATTCGTCAGGACGACGTGCAACTGCCGCTGAAGCTATTTCAATCGAGCCAAAAACGCCATTACTTAGTCAGTGCGTCGTTGATATCGGAAGAACCGGGCCTACCCGATTGCGAACCTGAGCTGCGCAAACAGGAAAAAGCCAGCTTTGTTGTTCGTCGTCTGTTGCCGCCTGGTGATAACGACCAGGCCACGCTCGACCTGTGGGACGAATACGCGTTTGTGCCGGGTGCGCGCGGCAATAGCTGGCGCCGGATCGGCGGCCACAACGCCTCTGCCACACGCAGTTTAGTGAAAGACGAAGACTTGTTACCGCTGTTTCCGGTCACCTTTGACAGCCATTGTGGAGATAATAGACGTTTGCTCAGCGGCGTGATTCCGATTAGCCGCCGCGAGCAATGGGTCGGCGCCGAACTGGGCGCGGATGCGGCGGTTGGCGGCAGCATGGGGTCGGGCGGCATTGCAGGTCGCAGTTTAGCCGGGTTCTTGTTTCAGACCGACGTGGTGGCGCCGTGGAAGTTATTACTCGAACAGGCCGAATTCAAGAAAAGTGCAGCGAATAAGAGCTTTACGAACTTTACTATTAATGAGGCGGCAAGCACGAATGATCGAAACCGCTTATTACGCGTTTCTCGCGATGAGATTCAAACCGGATCATGGTATGTGTTACTCGATTTCGCGAAATTTCTGGAAAAAAATCTGCCGAGCGTATGGCAGGTTTTGACCGGCGCGGCGGATGCCGCAACGCTTAATGAGGGTGAACAGGCGCTAGCAAGCCTGCTTAGAAACACGCGGCTTTCTTGGCAGTTGGCCTTCCGCTTACTGAGTGGGAAATCTGAAACGGAAACGGGAACTGAAACGCTGACTCAGGACGAAAACGGTCTTTCAGCCGTGCTGCAATACAACGCGCTGGCCGCAGCATCCACGCCACCCTGGTGGTTGAGTATCAGTGCCGAGCAGTTGGCTGGCGCGTCTAATGTCCCCAATGCCAACGCCCCGTACAAGTTTAGCCAGGTCCGCTGG
>JANOTC010000610.1:0-15003 GCA_031416175.1 Gammaproteobacteria bacterium | reverse complement strand
GGACGGCGTCGCCTGTGAAGAACTGTTTGATCAACATAGCTATGTTGATCGCTACGGCGCGCGCTTCGAATTGCTTGCCGGTGTTTACGACGAAGGTGATGAACAGGCGATTGGGACCGTTGAATTTGACGTGCTTGATGGCGGCGAGCCAACTGACGAGCTAGTTTGGGTCAAGGCATCTTGGTTATCGTTCGAAGATGACGATGTTTCTCTGCGCTTCCGTTTTTCCCACGGACACGACTTATATGAGCCTGTTGCCGTCGATTATACTCGTCAGCAACTCGCGGGCGCCCTGTGCGACGCTTTGTTTCCGGAATCAAGTGTACTCACAGGAAGCTCGAAGTTATTGGAAAGTCTGGGTGAAATTCTCGCTGTACCGGAGCTGGCATTTGTCGAACGGATCGTCTATTTCAACGCACCCAATGGCGGGGCGCAATTCCATCATGACGTCGAGCGTGGGCATTTAGGTGTTGTATTTGCCCAACTTACCGGTCGAACGGGATGGTTGGCCGTGCCAAAGTTGGCATTAGTCGACGAAATTCAGACATTCTTGGCCCGCACTGACTCGGCGAGTTTGCTTAAATTGGCTCTCCCGAAACTCACACATCGAAAAAAGCTTTTGTCGATTGCGTCTGAACGGGCGCGATTAATCGACTGGATGGACGACGCCGACAATGCGCCGTTAGAGGCACTGCTGAATCGGATACCAGAATTTACCCAGCAACTCGTGGCAGCAGGATTTGCGTTCATTGTGGCGCCGGGAGATGTACTTCTCTTGTCACAGCATGAAATTGATCGTTGCGCCTGGCATAGCGTGTTTTGTCTAGACGATCACGCGGGTCAGGCCCTGTCATTTGCCGTTCGAGAAGCAGCGCCGCGCGAAACGCCCGCAAAGGAAAGTTGAATGCGAGCGGATGAAGCCTTAATTGCTGAGTTGTTGGCGGAAATGGAGCGCGCCTTACGTGAACTTGAATTGTGGGAAATCAATTCCCCTTCGCCCAGCGCGCTCGCCAGTACCATCCCGTTTTGTTTTGACACCCTGGAGTTCCATCAATGGTTACAGTGGGTGTTCTTGCCGCGAATGGAAGAAGTATTACGTGGGCGGTGGCCATGGCCAGTAAGTAGCGATGTGTTTCCTATCGCGGAACACAGTTTTTCAGAAAGTGCGCTCGACGCGACTCGACTTCTTACGCTCATTAAACATTTCGATACCGCCATAACGGGGTCTAACACTCGGCAGTCTTAATTGCACCTTTCTGATGCAAAATTGACTGATTCCGTCAAGAAATAGATTTTTTTTAATTGATTAATTTTGTTTATTCGCATGTACTACATCACATTATTTTCATATCTATTTGATCAATAATTGGAAAGCTCCTTTGGCTAGCCCTCGCTGAACGGTGGCACGCAAGCTGCTCTGTTTATATTGAGTGTAAAGTCCCGGCGTCTTGGTGCCGAAACCCTATACAACGACTCAGTTCACGGACGGGCGTTGAAAAGGCGGCGGGTTGGTGGTCTGGTTATCGGGGGTGTCAAATGGAAATGATGTACAGCATGGTTGAAGCGGTTCTTCTGTCGTTCTTTATGGGCGCGATTATGGGCGGAGTAGTGGCCGCGCATTTGAAAACGAAGCACCAGAACGTTGAAATTGAAGATAAGAAAGAAAGCCCCCGGGCAAGCTAGTGCGGGTCCTCAGGTGCTTGGTCTAGGGTCGGCGCGGAATTCGCATCGGGAATTGCGTATTTCTCGTCGGCCCAAGCCCCAAGATCAATAAGCTTACAACGTTCGCAACAAAAAGGTCGCCACGCGTTTTCAGGACTCCAAGCGACGCTCTTGCCGCAATTTGGACAGCGTACTTGAAGTGCGCTCGTCATCTTATAGCGTGCAGCAAACTAAATGAAAGTTTACATCCGCTTCGACTTGTATCGGTCGTTCAGACCCGTTTGGGGTTAAGAAGCGCACTGTGAATCGGTGTTTCCCTCCGCTAATTTCCGGGAAATAAGGTGCGGCCGGTGGCAGATACACCCGGATTAGCTGATGGTGCGCGGACGACTCAAGATTTCGCTGACAAAAGCCATTGGTTGCCTTTTCCGGGGTCGGATCTGCGCTATTACGAATTAATTGCAGAATTAGCGCCACCGCGCGTTTAACGAGTTCAAATTCCGCTAACCATTCCACAATATTGGCGCGTCGCTCAGAAATATCTCTATTTAACCAATGGCCATATGCCGGGAGGTCGAAATTAAACGCGCCGCCTGGAATGCTATCCCGCTGGCGAATGGCCGAAATGAGTTCGTGCAGACGAATGCGTTGGCCGATCTGGCCCTCTTTCGTGTGCAGCTCACGTGTTATTGCGGAAAGCTCGCGTAGCAGGGTCCCTAATTGTCCTGTATCCACACCGCGAACCTGCATGTAGCGATTCAGAACGGTATTGAGCCTATCCATTTCCTTGAGCAATTCGGACTTTATATCGGGTCGAGCGAAAATATTAATGATGGCCACTAGGCAGCGAATGGTCGCGCGGCTGTCCCACAAGGTGTCGCCTTGCAAGTGGTGATGCACTTCGACGAACAGGCCTTCGAGTCGAAGAAAAGTTCTAACGCGCTCATTGATGGGTAATTCGTAAATTACCGCATCCGTAGGCGGGGGAACGCGCGCGACCACGGCGGGCGCCGGACGCGGTCCTTCGGACTCCGTCATGCTCGGCGGTGCCATGGATTCGGACATGCGCGTAACAAGGCGCAAATAACGGGAATGCAAATCGTCCACGTGCGCGAATAACCTCTGTTCGTCTTGATCGTTGATTATAACGTCATCTGCCAGTGACCGTCTGGTCTGGCGATCAACTTGGGCTTCCAAAATAGCATCTATTTGCTCTGGCGTACTGCCGTCTCGGCTCATTGTGCGCGCAATTTGCAAATGGCGTGGTGCGTCTACGACCAAAATTCGGTCGACCATATCCGTTTGGCCTGTTTCCACCAACAGGGGTACCACCACGACGCAATAAGGCGTGTCTAGTTTTTGAATTCTAGCGCGCATTTCCGCGCGAATGAGCGGGTGCAAGATGCCTTCTAATTCCACACGTTTGCGTGCGTCGCCGAAGGCAAGTTCACGTAACTTGGGTCGGTCAAGCTCACCGTCACTGCGTAAAACACCGGCGCCAAACACCTGCACGATTCGTTGTTGTGCTGGCTGACCTGCCCGCGTGAGTTCTTTGGCAATGATATCGGCGTCGACAATGGGGATGCCATGCGACTCGAATCGTCGCGCGACTGTCGTTTTGCCGCTACTTATTCCACCTGTAAGTCCAATTACCAGCATTATTGCAGCATTCCACGTTCGACCTTTGCTTGCAAAGTACGCAGTGTCCAAAAACTGGCGGTGCACGTCAACAGGAAATTTCAATCGCGAGGAGGAATTCGCGATTTTTCTTGCCCGAGACAGCGTCAGAATAACAAATTTTTCGATATAGCAGTGAATATGTAGGCGTGGTGCCAGTATTGCTTAGCGGCAAGCTACACGAGTGAACGCAAATACCAATTGAGCAGGCTCTCGCCCCACATCATGGCAATCCAACCGGCTAACGCGATATAAGGTCCGAAGGGGATAGGCTTATCTCGCCCATGTCCGCGCAAGGCCATGAGCAATATCCCAACGACGGCACCCGCGGCAGACGATAGGAGCACAATGACGCCGAGCATTTTCCATCCGAACCAAGCACCTAAGGCAGACAATAATTTGAAATCGCCAAACCCCATGCCTTCTTTGCCCGTGGTCAATCGAAAGGCTTGATAGACACTCCAAAGCAGCAAATAACCGGCGACGGCGCCGATGATCGCCGTATCACTACTCACCCAGACTGGGTAAAGGCTTAGTAGTAAGCCTAACCAAATAAGCGGTAAGGTGATGCTGTCGGGTAACAGTTGGGTGTCATAGTCAATAAACGAGAGTGCAACCAAACACCACGTCAAGGCAATGCCGGCTGCGGCTTCCCCGCCGTAGCCAAAGCGCCAGGCCACCGCAGCGCTTAATAGGGCTGTGAGAAGCTCAACTAACGGATAACGCGCCGATATAGGCGCTTTGCAACTTGAGCACTTGCCACGCAACCAGACGTAGCTCAGCAGCGGGATATTTTCTAACGCTGTAACTTGATGCGCACAATGGGGGCAGTGGGATCGTGGCTCAATTAAGTCAAATCGTACTGACTCCGTCTCTGGTAGGGGCTGATCTTGCGTTAGCGCGCACTGCGCGCGCCATTCGCGTTCCATCATGATCGGAAGCCGGTGAACGACGACGTTTAAGAAGCTGCCAACAATTAACCCAAGAATTCCCGCGACGAAGGTAAAGAGCGCGAGATTTTGCGAGAGCAAGGCGGTCATATTTTCAAACACAGGCAAATTCTCGCTTAAACCACCTGGCCCATTTTGAAAATCGGCATATACATGGCAATCACAAGACCACCGATGAGGACGCCCAATACCACCATAATGAGCGGCTCCATTAAACTGCTCAACGAATCGACGGCGTCGTCAACCTCGCGTTCATAGTAGTCCGCGACTTTAGCCAGCATATTATCGAGTGCCCCGGATTCTTCCCCGACAGCGACCATTTGCACGACCATGGTTGGAAATAAGTTGGTTTGTTGCATCGCCATTTGCAATTGATTGCCGGTGGATATTTGATCGCGGACGCCCAAAATGGCGCGTCGGTATACGTCGTTGCCCGCCGCACCCGCGACAGATTCCATGGCTTCGACTAAGGGTACACCCGCTGCGGCCATGGTTGACAGTGTACGGGCGAAGCGCGCGATAGTGGCTTTACGTACAAGGAGGCCGAAAATCGGTGCTTTGAGCAACATGCCATCCATGCGTGCTCTTACTTTCGGATTGTCACGCCATGAAACGTAAGTAAACCAAATAACGGAGATAATCACCGCGAAGATTAGCCACCACCAGTCCTGCATGAAGCGCGACATATTGATAACTATTTGGGTAGGTAAGGGAAGTTCGGCACCGGAACTTTTAAACAAAGACTCGAACTGGGGAACAACAAACAACAATAAGATGACCGTGATAACGAAGGCAACACTTAATACCGCGGCTGGGTAATACAATGCCTTTTTGATTTTGCCTTTGATAATCTCCATTTTTTCTTTGTAATTGGCAATCTTGTCGAGCAGGCTTTCCAAAATGCCCGCGTGCTCACCCGCGCTAACCAAATTACAAAAGAGATCGTCAAATTGGCGTGGATGTTTTCGCAATGCTTGGGCGAGGGTGCTGCCGCCTTCGATATCTGTTTTGATACTTAGTAATAAATTTCGCATTGCCTCGTTTTCGTTGCTGCGGCCAACAATGTCGAACCCTTGCACAAGAGGAACGCCCGACGACATCATCGTCGAGAGCTGGCGGCTGAACAGCGCGATGTCTTTGGACGTAATCTTTCCGGCCGATTTGCCAAAAAGGCTGGCGGTTCTCTTTTTTACCTTCAGCGGCGCGATTCCCTGTCGCCGCAAGTCTGCTTTTATGATCGCTATACTGGCGCCGCGTGCCTCACCTTTCAGTTTTCCACCTTTCTTGTCTGTCCCTTCCCACAAATAAGTGTTGGTCTTATCGGGTTTTGCTGCCATGGGTTACTCCGTCGTCATCCGTGTTAGTTCTTCGAGGCTCGTTAGGCCTTGCGCTACTTTTAATAGGCCAGATTGTCGTAGCGTTGCGATACCTTCGGCGCTGGCTTGGTCGGCAATTTCGGTGGCAGAGCCGTCGCGAATAATGATGCGCGCAGTGGCCTCGGATATCGGCATAACCTGAAATACGCCTATGCGACCCTTATAGCCGCCGTTGCACTGTTCACAGCCGACCGGACCGTAGGGGGTAATCTTGCCAATATCTGTAGGGGCGAAGCCGTATGCGAGTAAGGCCGCTGCGGATAGTTCAACCGGCATTTTGCAGGAATCGCAGAGTTTGCGTACGAGCCGCTGGGCCAATACTAAGCTTACCGCCGAAACGATATTGTACGTTTCTACGCCCATGTTGCGCAGTCGTGGCAAAGTTTGCGGGGCGTCGTTGGTGTGCAATGTAGAAAGAACCATATGGCCTGTTTGGGCGGCTTTTACGGCGATTTCCGCTGTTTCTGCATCGCGTATTTCACCGATCATGATGACGTCAGGGTCTTGTCTTAAAAATGCGCGCAGCGTCGACGCGAAAGTGAGGCCGACTTTGGTGTTTACGCTGACCTGATTAACGCCGGGCAAATACACTTCAGAAGGATCTTCGCAGGCGGAAATGTTGCGGTCATCGGTGTTGAGAATGCTCAGCGCCGTGTAGAGCGTCATTGTTTTTCCGCTGCCGGTCGGGCCGGTCACGAGCACCATGCCATGCGGCTTTCTGATTGCGTCGAGAAACATTTGCATTTGCACGGGTTCGAGACCGAGTGATTCTGGGCCAAAACGTTGGCTGCTGGTGTCCAAAACGCGCAGAACCACTTTCTCGCCAAACATGGTGGGACAGGTGCTCACGCGAAAATCGATGGCGCGCGTGCGCGAGAGCTTCATTTTAATTCGCCCGTCTTGCGGCAGGCGGCGTTCGGAAATATCTAGGCGTGCCATCACTTTAAGGCGCAGCGTAACGCGGGCAGCGATGTTAGCGGGCGGCGTGGCGACTTCACGCAATAAGCCATCCATGCGAAACCGAACGCGGAAACGTCCCTCGTACGGCTCGAAGTGAATGTCAGAGGCGCCTTTGTTTACGGCATCGAGCAGCACTTTGTGCACAAACCGCACGAGCGGCGCGTCATCAATGTCGGAGTCTGATGTGGTTGGCGAAGCCGCGTCATCGGCACCGGAAAATTCCAATGCGTCTAAGTCGGAATCGGATAACGTAGAGATGGACGATTCTTTGCTGTCTAGCGCATTATCCATCGCCGCTCTGAGCGCGTGTGTTTCTACCAACACTGGCTCGGAATTGAGGCCGCAGTGAAATTGGAATTGATCCATCGCCCGAATGTCGGCGGGATCAGAAATGGCGACAAATAATTTATTGCCGCGTTTATAAATGGGCAGCGCGTTGAATTCGCGAATGAGCTTTTCGCTAACAAGCCGTGTGACTTCGGGGTCTAGCTCCATGGCCCCGATGTCGACTAACGGTAATCCAAATTCGTCGGCGGCGGCCTGTGCCACATTGAGACTGTCGACCAGGCGGTGGTCGACTAAGTAGGTCGCAAACGGTAAGCCTTCACGACTGGCGAAGGATTGCGCTTGTTGTGCGCGTTCGAGCGTCAAGTGCTGTTGAGCAACAAGGCGTTTTGCGAGGCCGGTTAGGCTGGGTAAAGTCATGTCCGTTGAGACTCTTCCGTGGTCAAGGTGAAAAATAACGCGCGCATTTTTATGCGACGCTAGGTTGCGCATTGGTTAGCGGCAATTAATGTGGGATAGTTTAGCGGGAATTGAGCGTCCGGTGCGTTCTTTGCACCACCAAAAAAAAGCCCCTCAAAACGAGGGGCCAGTTTAATGTGGGGAGGGAAGGACGGGGTGATCGGCAACCGACCCGGGATTACAATGCTCCTTCCAAAAACATCGTAGTAGATCTTTCGTCTCATCGCCGGGTTGGCGAGAGAAAGGCTGCCTGCGAATATAATAATACAGGTTTCGTGCCAACTTTGGCCGTGTGGTGGAATGGGAGGTTGGTCAAATGGGTGAGTTAAGAAAATGCGCGTTTTCGAGCGCCCAAAAAAAAGCCCCTCAAAACGAGGGGCCAGTTTAATGTGGGGAGGGAAGGACGGGGTGATCGGCAACCGACCTGGGATTACAATGCTCCTTCCAAAAACATCGTAGTAGGTCTTTCATCCGTTCGCCGTGTTGGCGAAGGAAGTGCTGCCTGCGATAGGAGTGATTCAGGTTTCGTGCCAAATTATTGTTTGGGGAAAAAAGAAACCGCCCCGGAGGGCGGATTCTTTCGATACCGTTAGGTCGCGTTTGTTTTATTTGCAGTAGCCAGGAGTAGAGCAAGTACCCGTTTGAGCCCACGTAATGCTACCGCTGTTTAGGGTTGGGGTCATAATATAGGTGTAGCCGCCGCTGGCCGCCGTGGCCGTTGCGGTAATGACGCCATTGGTAATTGTCATTGACGCAATGTTCGATGTGGCGCCAGGAGCGGCGGGAATGCCGTTGGAGCCGGAAGAGCAGCCGGTGACGACGCCAAGGTCGTTTAGGCAGGCCGCGACGGCCGTCATGAACGCGCTAGCAATAGACGGGATTTCCGCAAAGCGCGCCTTTTGTGTATAAGATTGATACGCTGGCAACGCCACAGCCGCCAATATCCCAATAATCGCAATAACAATCATCAACTCAATCAACGTAAAACCCGATTGCTGCTTTTTCATAATAATCTCCAAAATTTCAATATGTTAAGTTTGTCTACAGAACCGAATCTTCTCAGTTGCGTAGAATACTGCAGAGCGCGTGCCACGAATGTGTGCTCTCTGGTTATCTGTAAAAAGCGGAAAAACTTGAAAAAATATTTTGTGACGGCGATCACAGCTGTTTTTAAAGTTCCCGACGTTCTGCGCCCATTAACCACGTCAATAATGATGTTATTGTCAATTTCAATGGACTACACCCGTCAGCTTGTGACAATTATTGTCACGTTCTTTGTCACTAATAGACACTGCATGTGTCGCCAATGTTCAGTAGGTCACCTCCCTGTCGATTACTCTTGATCCGAAGCGTATCGGACCGTTCACAACGGCAAACCGAAAACTGTTCCTCCCCACTTTGTCCTGGCGATCAATTAATCGATCCCTAGTTTTTTTAAGCGGTAGCGCAATTGCCGAAAACTAATACCCAATAAGCGGGCTGCCGCCGTTTTATTGTAACGTGCCTTTTCCAGCGCTTGCTTAATCGCTTCTTTTTCCATCGTATCTAGAAAGGGGTCCAAGGGGCCATCCGTTTTTTCTGGCGCAGGCGGGGCGCTTTGGCTCACTGGGCGTTGGAAATTGGGTAGTCGCAGGTCTTCCTCTCGTATTCGTTGCCCGTCACATAGGGTGAGGGCGCGTTCCAATATATTCTCCAGTTCGCGCACATTACCTGGAAATGGGTAATGCATCAAGGCGTCGAGTGCTTCTGGACTCAAGGCTGCGCCACTCGGTCCGCCTTCGCCAGAAAGGCGGGTCAAAATATGGGTCGCCAGCATGGGAATGTCACCGGGATGGTCGCGTAAACTCGGCACTTTCATCTCGATGACATTGATGCGGTAAAATAAATCTTGTCGAAATTTCCCTTCAGCTACCAGCGCGGCCAAATCTTTGTGGGTCGCGCTCAGCAAACGCACGTCAATGGAGATTTCTTTAGAGGCGCCCACTTGCCTTACCGCTTTTTCCTGGATGGCGCGCAGCAACTTCACTTGCATATGCATTGGTAGATCCGCGACTTCGTCGAGAAATAAAGTGCCGCCGTGGGACGCTTGGAACAGGCCTTCTTTGTCCGCCACGGCGCCGGTAAAGCTGCCTTTCTTATAGCCAAAGAACTCACTTTCCATCAAGTGTTCGGGAATGGCGCCGCAGTTGACGGGCACAAAGGGCTTGTCTGCGCGCGGCCCTCGGTCGTGAATGAGTCGCGCCACTAATTCCTTACCCGTGCCGGATTCGCCGGAAATATAAACAGGTGCTTGTGAGAGCGCGAGCTTGGCGATGGTGGTGCGGGTGTTCGCCATCACGTCGGAATTGCCGAGCAAGGTCAAACGCGAGCGTCGTTCCGGTGTTTTGGTGGGCGCCTTTACTTTGAGGGCGCTGGTGACCAGGTTACGTAAGGCCTGCAAGTCAACCGGTTTGGAAATAAAGTCGAAAGCGCCCGCTTTTAGCGCTTGCACGGCGGATTCTACATTGCCGTGTGCCGTTATCACGGCGGCGGGCGTATCGGGATGATCGCGCTGAATGAGGCTGACCAATTGCAAGCCGTTGCCGTCGGGCAAGCGCATATCGGTTAAACATAAGTTGTAACGATTGCGTGCGAGCAGCGCCGTGGCTTCGCGCACCGAGCCAGCGGTGTGGCAACCGACATTCATGCGGCTGAGTGTTATTTCTAACAACTCGCAAATGTCGGGTTCGTCGTCAACAACTAAGGCTAAATATTGGCTCATGCATCCTGCGTACGTTTTTGGGTGGCGGCAAAGGTAATCCGAAAACAACTTCCCCCAGCAGGGGTTGTTACATAATCCAGGTGCGCTTGGTTAGCTTCGCAGAGTTCGCGCGCAATAAAAAGCCCGAGACCGGTTCCTTTTGCTTGCGTGGTAAAAAATGGCTCAAAAATATGGGCAACGAGGTCAGAAGGTACGCCAGGGCCAAAATCAATGACTTCCAGAAATGGTCCACGCGACTCGCGATTCGAACCTCCACGTAACAACAATTTTGGTTTGTTGTTCTCAGCGACGCCGTGCTTGAGCGCGTTTTCGCACAAATTAGAGACGATTTGATGTAGGTGGCTGGCATCCATGAGCACTTTCGTGTGGTTGGGGTCGATATGTGTTTTTATTTGATCGGATTCGGTACCGTGCACACGGGCGAATTCTTCGACAAAATCCTTCACCCAATTGGCCAAGCTGAATTCTTGACGGCGCGCCCGTTCACGGCGGCTCAACTGCATCACATTTTCAATCAAGGTATTCATGCGCGACGATTGCTCGCGAATAATCTGCGTTAAGCGACGATCCGCCTTATTGAGACTGGGCGACTCCTCTAGCAATTGCGCCGCATGGCTAATGGCGCCGAGCGGATTGCGAATTTCGTGCGCGATGCTAGCGCTGAGTCGGCCTAGTGCGGTAATTTTCATGTGCTGGGCTTGTTCGTTCATGGCTGAACGGTCTTCGAGCAAGATTAGGGTGCCCGAGCGATCTTTGCGGCCCAGCGCCGTAAACCTTGGGAAGATTTCGGTGGTGCCGCCGATTCGAACGGGCTTTATTTCGAGGTCGTCGTCGGCGCGCCACTGATTAATTTCGGCGGCCAATGAGGATGACAATTCGTTAAGGCTTTGATGCGTTTTCTTGGTTGGCATACCGAGCAACTGCCAGGCGGCTTCATTCATCAGGCGAATAATATTGCGCTCATCCACGACGACCACGCCCGCCACCATGCGTTGAATGATGAGTTCATTTAATTGCGAGAGATTGGCCAAATCAATCCCGCGTTGCTCGGCCAAAATCTCACTTTCGCGTGCCCGTTTCGCTAGCGCGCTGGCGAGTATCGCGGTCGCGAAAAAGGTCGCGCCGAGCATGCCTACTTGGGCAAAAAGACTAGTATTGGCGCCGCCGCTGAGCACACTGAGCGAATGTT
Source organism: Gammaproteobacteria bacterium (assembly GCA_031416175.1). GTDB lineage: Bacteria > Pseudomonadota > Gammaproteobacteria > S012-40 > S012-40 > JANOTC01. Next base: position 3,684 of record JANOTC010000610.1, on the reverse strand, counting down.
CGATTAGGAGGGTAAGTGTTGCAGCGGCCGCCAATGCCAGGGCGCCGCGCCCTTCCGCCAGAATGCCCGCGCCGGCTACAGGTACAGCCAGAAGCACGGCTAAGCCACTATGGGCGCCACCGCTGGCGTGGGTCATCGCAGCAATAGCAATGATGTCCGCCACGGTGTGAATAATGACCAAGGTTTGAAAGCGCGCTTCCTGAGCCTTTATTTGCTGGTGCGAAATAAAGCCAAAGGCGATATACACGAAAGCAACGAATACGAAAAACGCAGGCTGGCTAGCGCCGAATGGAACGATGGGGCGAACGAATAGAAAGGTTGCTAGCGCGGTGGCGCCGACAAAAAGTCGGTAGTAATTCAGCAACGCGAGCGCGCGCCACTCGGTAGCGACTCGGTTTATCGGCGCGACTGCGTCAAGATTTGGTGTTTTCGTGGCTATGCGCTTCAGAGCAGAAGTAATGGCCATCACGCTGCACGGACACCGTTTTGAGCACATGCGTTCCGCATACTTCACACTTGACGGTATCGGCAGGCGCGTTGGTTACGCTGTCTTTGCGCACTGACGGACGGCGCAAATAATTGCGTATGAGGAAATAACCCACCGCGATCAGAAGACCAATTAAGACTAAACGAATAGACATAGTTATTTACAAGCCAAGTGATCGGGGTGACATGATTCGAACATGCGACTCCTGCCTCCCGAAAGCAGTGCTCTACCAGGCTGAGCTATACCCCGAGTACAGCGCCTGAACGGGCGTCTCGATAGCGTGAATGCCCCAGATCCGGCAGCGTTGAGTCGACACTTAATGTTTGCGATTGACGGAAAACTCCGCTAGCGCAAAAAGCGCGTCTTTATAAGGCGATTCGGCTAGGTTGTCGAGATATCGCAACGCCGATTTCGCTTCACGCTCCGCCGTGCGGGCAGTGTACGCGATCGCTCCGGTTGATTCAATTGCGGCCAGGACATCGCTAATTCGCTCTCGCCCGCCTTGCTCAATGGCCTCGCGCACCGTGCGCACTTGCTCCGGCGTGCCGGTGCGCATGGCGTAAATGAGCGGTAGGGTCGGCTTGCCTTCGGCCAAGTCATCTCCCACATTTTTGCCCATCTCTTCGCTACTCGCGCTGTAATCGAGCACGTCGTCGATCAATTGAAACGCCGTTCCGACATGCATTCCATATGCGCCCATGGCTTCGATATCTTCTTCAGGCCGGTTGCAGAGCACGGCGCCGAGCTGTGCGGCGGCTTCGAACAGTTTGGCAGTCTTATAACGGATGACCGCAAGATAACGATCTTCGCGGGTGTCAGGCTCGTGGCAATTAAGAAGTTGCATGACTTCGCCTTCGGCGATCACATTGGTCGCGTCGGCGAGAACTTGCATAACACGCATGCTGCCGGTTTCGACCATCATTTGGAACGCGCGGGAGTAAAGGAAGTCACCCACTAATACGCTGGCCTCGTTGCCCCAAAGCGCGTTGGCCGTTTCTCGGCCGCGTCGCAATGAAGAGGCGTCGACCACGTCATCATGTAACAACGTTGCGGTGTGAATAAATTCCACCACGGCAGCAAGCTGAGTGTGGAAGTTGCCTTGGTAGCCAAACGCGCGCGCGCATAAAAGCACGAGAATAGGTCGCAGCCGCTTCCCGCCACTATTAATAATATATGTGCCGAGTTGGTTCACCAGCGCGACGTCGGAGCGCAGGCGTTGCTCAATGATGCTGTCGACGAGCCGCTTGTCCTGTGCCACGAGGTCATAAATGGACTGAATCGACGCGGCAGGGGGTGCAGACGTGGTGACGCCCGACTGCTTGCGCATCGCCATGGGGGTAATCTGTATCGCCAAAGAATCAGCCAAGCTAAAATGCCGCTATGAAGAACGTGGGTCGGGTCGTGATTATATAAAATACACTGTTCTGGGACAAAGCGTTATTTCCATCTTTCTAATTTGACAGATGTCGGTGGGGGCGTTAAAATCGCCGCCCTTTCTATAGCCTTATGCGCACGCGCGGAGACAGTATCATGTATGCGGTTATCGAAACCGGTGGAAAACAATACCGGGTCAGTGAAGGTCAAACCATTAGAGTTGAAAAGCTTGATGTTGCGCAAGGCGCGACCATCGAGTTAGATAAAGTCTTGATGGTGGCCGATGGCGAAAATGTAAAAATAGGTGCGCCGTATGTTTCCGGCGGTCGCGTCTCGGTCCTGATCGACTCCCATGGTCGCGGTGAAAAAATCCGTATTATCAAGTTTCGTCGTCGTAAACATTATCGTCGACAGGCTGGACATCGGCAGTCGTACACGGCTATTACGATCATGGGCATTAGTGCTGACGCGATCACGGGCATTAATGCTGACACGATCACGGGCATTAATGCCGGTTAAGTATCTGGCCTTTGCGTTAGATAACGTTTAGTAACGAATTAGGTAGGGTTCCATGGCACATAAAAAAGCGGGTGGTAGTACCCGAAATGGTCGCGATTCGATCGGCCGACGTCTGGGCGTTAAGCACTTTGGTGGCGAAGCGGTCATTCCTGGCAACATTATTGTGCGCCAACGCGGCACCAAGTATCACCCCGGAACCAACGTAGGTTGCGGACGTGACGATACGTTGTTTGCCTTGACTGCCGGCACGGTGTTCTTCCAAAAGAAGGGCCCCAAGAATCGCATGTTTATCAGTGTGGTACCGGCTCCGGTGTAATTCTAAAAGCGTGCGGGTGTTCTGCACGTTTTGATCGCCGCAGCAGTTCGAAGAGCCCCTTCATGGGGCTTTTCGCGTTGCGGTCATTTTTCGGTGCATGCATCATGAAATTTGTCGACGAAGTAACCATTAAGGTTGATGCCGGTGACGGCGGACGCGGCGCCGTGAGCTTTTTCCGCGAAAAATATATTCCACTCGGTGGGCCGGATGGGGGTGACGGGGGTAACGGTGGCAGTGTGTATCTCTGCGCCGACCGCAACCTCAATACCTTGGTGGATTTTCGTTACCAGCGTCGCTATCGCGCTGAGAGTGGTGAAGCGGGTTCAGGCCGAGATTGCACGGGCGCGGGTGCCGACGATTTGGTGATTTCTGTGCCGGTCGGCACGATGGTGCGCGATACCGGTACGAACGAGCTAATGGGCGATTTAGTCCGTCACGGCCAACGTTTATTGGTGGCGCAGGGCGGTTTTCATGGCATCGGCAATGCCCGCTTTAAGAGTTCCGTTAATCGAAGTCCGCGTCAATTTACGCCAGGCAAGCCGGGCGAGCATCGCGAATTGCAATTGGAATTGCGCATGTTGGCCGATGTCGGTTTGTTGGGTAAGCCCAACGCGGGCAAGTCGACCTTAATTCGTGCGGTTTCCGCTGCACGGCCGAAAGTAGCAGATTATCCGTTTACCACGCTTTATCCGAATCTGGGCGTGGTGCGGGTGGGGCCGTCGCGCAGTTTCGTGATGGCTGATATCCCAGGTTTAATTGAGGGGGCGGCGGAAGGCGCTGGCTTGGGTGTGCGGTTTTTGCGCCATCTTTCCCGAACGGGATTGTTGTTGCACATGGTGGATGTTATGCCGCCTGACGGTTCTGACCCGGCGGACGATGTACGTACAATTGAGCTGGAATTGGCTAAATACAGTGAAGAACTGGCTGCCCGCGAGCGTTGGCTGGTCATCAATAAGTTGGATTTAATTGTCGAAGACGAGCGTGATGA
>JANOTC010000609.1:0-7976 GCA_031416175.1 Gammaproteobacteria bacterium | reverse complement strand
ATACGGCGACCTTCGGCGGTTCGTACAGGAATATTCTGCAAATTCGGATCGGTCGAAGAAAGTCGACCCGTTGCTGCCACCGCTTGCTGATACGATGTATGCACACGCCCTGTACGCGGATTAATTTGTTCCGGCAAGGTGTCGGTGTACGTCGATTTCAACTTGCTTAATCCACGATGTTCCAAAATCAAACGCGGGAGCGGATATTCCTCAGCGAGCTCTTGCAACACGTCCTCGGCGGTCGACGGCTGCCCTTTCGGTGTTTTCTTCGTGACGGGCAGTTTTAATCGGTCGTAGAGAATCTCCTGGATTTGCTTGGGTGAGGCCAAGTTAAAGCGATCACCGGCAACGTCATACGCTTCCTGCTCAATTTCCAATAGACGCTTAGCCAGTTCACCACTTTGCACCCGCAATAAACCTGCGTCCAGCAATACACCGCGACGCTCTATGCGCGAGAGCACCGGCACTAACGGTATTTCAATCTCTTCGAATACACGTTTTAGTCCTGCGTGTTCACTCAACATGGGATAAAGCTTTTGATGCAAAGCCATTGTTATATCGGCGTCTTCGGCGGCGTAGCGTGTGGCGACTTCCACTTCTACCGCAGAAAAGTTTTTCTGCCCCGCGCCTTTGCCAGTGACTTCTTCGTACGACACCGTTTTGTAACCAAGATATTTAAGCGCCAACGCGTCCATATTATGTCGCGTCGCCACGCTATCCAGCACGTACGACTCTAACATCGTATCGTACTTAATGCCCTTCAACTCGATATCATAATTAGCCAATACACTCATGTCGTATTTCAAATTTTGGCCAATTTTCGGGCGATCCTGGTTTTCGAGCAGGGGCTTTAATTGAGCCAGAACCCAGTCGAGTGATAGCTGCGTGGGAACACCCAAATAGCGGTGACCTAGCGGGACATACGCAGCGCGACCCGGTTCCACCGAAAACGACACGCCTACGATTTGCGCATTAATGTAGTCAAGCGCGGTTGTTTCCGTGTCAAACGCAAACACGGGCGCGGCTTCTAGCACGCGCATCCATTCACTAAATGCCTGTTCAGTTAGCACCATGTCATAATTAAATTCACGCGGCGATTGCTCAGTAATCGGCGCGATTTTCTCATCACCCGCGCTGTTTTCTTGCCCGCTGCCCAACAACTCTTTTAGCCAACTCTTGAACTCGCATTCGCGATAAATCTCGATGAGCTTCTGCCGATCAACATCTGTGCGCCCTAACTGCAACGGGCCGACGGGGAGTTCGACATCACACTTAATCGTCACCAATTGGCGCGACAACTCCAAGCGCGGCAGTGCTTCGCGTAAATTCTCCCCTATTTTTCCGCCGACTTCTTGCGCGCGCGCCACCAATTCATCGAGTGAACCGTAATCCGCTATCCACTTCGCCGCCGTCTTCGGACCTACCTTTGCGACACCCGGAACGTTGTCGACGGTGTCACCCACCAATGTCAGAAAGTCGACAATACGATTGGGCGGAACACCGAATTTTTCTTGAACACCCGCGACATCCAGCACCGTTTCCGTCATCGTGTTAACCAGCTCGACGTTTGCATTAACCAATTGCGCGAGATCTTTATCGCCGGTGGAAATGACAGTACGCATGCCCGCCTGCGTTGCTTGTACAGCCAAGGTTCCGATCACGTCATCGGCCTCGACACCGTCGATCACTAAAATCGGCAGCCCCATGGCGCGCAATATTTCGTGGATCGGCGTGATCTGTGCACTGAGTTCAGGTGGCATTGACGGACGGTGTGCTTTATAGTCTGCGAAAAGATCGTCGCGAAATGTTTTTCCTTTGGCGTCGAATACAATGGCAATGTGCTCTGGCGCATAATCTTTGAGCAAACGGCTGACCATATTCACAACGCCATAAATCGCGCCGGTGGGTTGGCCTTTTGAGTTTGTCAAAGACGGCATTGCATGGAACGCACGGTACAAATACGATGAGCCGTCGACCAGAATTAATTTTGAATTCGTCATTGAGCGATTACCATCAGTTGCGCGCAGCCGCGCGTTTTAAATAGGAAAAGGTGAGTCATATGAGCGATCAACACAAATCATCTCACCGTGGCCTCGGACCCATCAACGACTCGATGCTGACACGCGAGTCGTGGAAAATATTCCAGATTATGGCCGAATTCGTCGAAGGATTTGAGCGCCTTGCGCAAATTAAACCTTCCGTGAGTATTTTCGGTTCAGCGCGCACGCCGCGCGACCATCCGTATTACACGCTCACAGAACAAATTGCGCGCGAACTTTCCGACGCGGGCTTTAGTGTTGTCAGTGGCGGCGGCCCGGGCATCATGGAAGCGGCCAATAAAGGCGCCTACGCTGGCAAAGCACCCAGCATCGGTCTTAATATACAGCTTCCGCAGGAACAATCCGGCAACCCATACCAAGATATTTCGCTCAGCTTCCGCCATTTCTTTTCTCGCAAGGTCATGTTCGTCAAATATGCTTCGGCGTATGTCGTCATGCCCGGTGGTTTCGGCACTTTAGATGAGCTGGCAGAAATTCTCACCCTGGTGCAAACCGGTAAAACGCGCAAGATCCCCATTATCCTTGTTCATCGCCCGTATTGGGAAGGGCTGCTGGGCTGGTTCCGCGATACGCTCGTGCCAGAAAAAACAATCGACGCCAGCGATCTCGACTTGATGCAAATCATCGACACACCGCATGAAATCGTCGAAGCGATTTTCAATCACTACGAACAGAGCGGATTCGAGCCGTCGGCGGCAGAGAAAGAGACAATGCTTGATCTATGAAAAATCAGTGCGTGGCGCGTGGGCGGGTAGAGGACTATACTAAACTCATGCGCCACACCTATCTCATACCACTGCTGTTCTCTGGCCTAGCCTTGGTCAACGGGGTCAATGCGGCTGACGCATTGCCTGGGGATGCGCCAACCGCGGCGACTAACCTTGAGCCAGAGGTCACAATTGTAGATGGCACGGAAGGCCGCATAGAAGAATATCGAATGTCCGGTCGTCTCTATATGATTAAGATCACACCGAAAAAAGGCCGCGAGTATTATCTGGTGGATTCCGATGGCGATGGGCATATGGATTCACGCCGCAACGAGTTGGCGCCAAATCTTCTAATTCCAAGTTGGGTGCTCATTCGCTGGTAGGCGACTCTACAGCCCCAAACCCTATTCTATAGCTGTTGCCTGACCCGCCACTGCGTTTGGTGATTCCCTACCCAACGCTTAAATATTGGCCTAACGCAATTCATAAACACAAAAAAGGAGCCAGCCCGAAGGCTGGCTCCTTTTTGATTTCTTCATCGAGTATCTATTCGCTTAAGTGAATAGATAGCCGTTGAGGTTTAGCCGAGGCTCAACACGAAATCAACCAGCGTTTCGATGTCTGCATCAGGAACGCGTGGTGAGTACGGAGGCATAGGAACGCCCTTGGTAACTTCAGTCCAGTTGCCCTTACCGCCTTTCTTAACCTTGTCAACCAATGCGGCCTTAGCAGCGGCATCGCCTTTGTACTTCTTGCCCACGTCTTGCCAAGCAGGTCCTACAACCTTCTTGTCGACAGCGTGGCACGCGGTGCAACCCGACTTCTTAGCCAATTCAGGCATTTCGGCAGCTTGTACCGAAGCAACACTCATGACCATTGCGGCAGCAGCCGACAAACTTAACAACTTAGCCTTCATATTTTCTCCTCCCATTGCTCATACAATCATTCTACCCATCCCTTATTTAAGGGAGGTCGAACACATAACCATTTGCCATGAAACGACTTCACAGAAAAACGGAGCGCCTTTTATGCCATGCGCCCATGACCATGTCAAGCAGGATACAACGACATAACACCAGGCTTTTACAACTTGTGACAAAACAGTCACGGCATGTTTTACCCTGGCGCGTAAATCAGCCCTTCATGAAACTGTCATAAATGCTTGTTATCACGAAAGAACAACGGGTTGTCCACAGCGCCTGTGGATAACCCTGTGGACTACTTTTGAAAATCGTCTGCGAAATGCCGATTTACAAGGGCTTGTGTTAAAATGTGTGAAAAATACGCAGTTCAGCAAAGTTTTTAAAAAACAAAGAGATAAAAATTGTTTTGGATGACAAGTCGCAGCTAATATCGGATTTATCGCCTACATTATGATCTAAATTAGTCGCCAACAACCCACAGTGGACAAATGTCTAAGACACGCCGGCGAAATACAATGAATATCAGAATAATTGTGACTCTCAAATTATTCGTGATTCCATTTTTTTTATGGACGCCGATGTCAGCTACCGCATGGGATTTCTCTAATCTTGATCCTGCATCCATCGGGATGGCCGGTGCGGGTATCGCGTGGGGCGCGCGTCCGAACATAACAGCTAATCCCGCCCTGCTCGCTTTGAGTGATACACGCGCAGAGGTGCTGGTTGATTTTCCCCAGGTAGGGTGGCAAAAAAACTATCAAAATGGATTGCAGACTGCCCTCGACGCATTTCAAGTTGCCGCGCGCCGCTTTGAATCATCGCAGTCAACGGCAGATCAACTCGCACTCACAGACAGCATACAAACGCTAACAGATAATTCGCGCAATGCGAGTCGGTTCGGTGGCGGACGAATGGCGTTCCCCAACTTACCCGTGGCACTGGCTGCCTATGTGACCGGCAGCTACCATGAAATACTCACAGCACAGCCCGCCAATGAAGCCTCCCGTGTTAGCGCCGTTATTGTTAGAAAAGGCGTCGCCATCATCGACACGGGTGGCATTTTTTCTGGCACCCTTCGCGGCGAGGCCGGACAAAGCCGTACCGCCATCGGTATCGCCCCAAAATTACTCAGTGTGCGCACCTATTTTGGCCGTAGCGCCGCCACCTCTGCCGACCTCGATCAAATTCCGGCAAGAACACACGAGTCAGGAAAAATCAACATCGACATCGGCATCGTTCAAGAACTCGGCTTTGACTGGAGCGCGGGCCTGGCTGTGCAAAACGTCGTGCCCTTTACTGCTATCGCGAGCCAAGCCGATTCAATTGAATTCCATAGCCGTCCAGCCGCACGCGTCGGTATTGCCCGACGCATGAACAAGTGGATCATCGCAGCCGATAGCGATGTGAACGCCAATGGCGGCTTCGACTTGAAACCGCGCCAACGTATCGTTTCGGTAGGGGGTCAATATTCAGCCAATGACTGGCTGAAATTACGGATCGGTACGTTTTTGGATGTCGCAGGAAAAAGCAAAGAGAACAGCGGTGTAGCCGGTGGATTCGGCATTGCAACCGAGTATTTAAATACCGATTTCGCTGCGATGCTAAACAAACAAGACTGGACAATAGCGGGACGCTTGGGGCTTACATTCTAAGACGAAGGGTCGTCCAACTGTTGGACGACCCTACGCTTTTGTAGGGAATATTAGTTAGTCGGAACCGCGCCCCCCCACTCGATTTGCTTGCCGCCGTAATCGAAGAAGTATTTCGTTACGCCATCAACAATGGTCGGCTTAACCACAGCCTGCTGCTTGACCCCGGGCACGGGTTCAATGGTGACGAGCAGAGAATAGTCGTTGAGTTTTTCCCAGGTACCTGGCATCACTGCACTCTTAGGCGCATTTGGGTCAGTACTTGTCGTTGCATCTTTTTTGAAAAAATCGCTGCCGGAAAAAGACGCTACATCTAGCACTAACTCGCCAGCGGTCGCCTTTCCAGAATCTGGGTCTACGGCCGTCGTTTTGAAGTCCATCGCCAAGTTACCCTTGCTTGAATCCAAACTCAGTTTGGTCGTCGAATTCAACGTGTCGCCAATTTTCAAGGCTTGGTCAATAGTCACCCGACTGGCAAAATCAGTGGTTTTCGCGTCCGAAGCCCCGGTCTTGAATTTCTTGACGATAACTGCCAAATCAACCTTGGGCGATTTCAAACTCGTTACATACGTTCCATCTGCCGCCGCGTCGATGGCATCCTGGACATGAACATCGGTTACATCTTTGTCACGGGCAAGTGAAACGATAACATTTATGGCACGTAATCGCGCCGTCACATCATCGGTCGATAATTCGGAAGCGCCTGCAAATAGCGTCGCAGTTGATGAACCTAGGTTCGCCAACTTAGCAATTCGACTTGTCAAACCGCTCAACAGTGTACTGTCACCGACGATATCCGCTATCGTCTTCTTTGTCACAACTGCGATGCGGGCCTTAATCTTAGTTTGCGCCGCGGTAATTATGGCCGTGATTTTTGTAACATCGCCTACTACCGCACCCACGTCACCCGCTTCCCCTGCAACGGCTTCCGCAATAGCTTGGTAAATGAAATCGCTTGCGTCTCGCGGCAACTCGGCGTTCTTGCCTAAGCCACTGTAGGCGGTGCCACCGGCATAGGCCTCCGTAAGAAAGCCACTGATCACTTCCGTCAATTTGTGAATTTGCATCGCCGCCTTCAGCACTTTGCGCTGGTCAGCTGTCGTGGTCGTGCCGACTGCTGTACTTGGAATAAAGTCAGCAACGAGCGTAGATAGGGTCAGTCCGAGCTTGGTGGCGACGGCTTGTTTGTCGATGGCGTCCATGGCTAAAAGGGTAGTCAGTGGTGACGCCACGACGGGACTGGTTGCATTGCCGCCGGACGCCGAGGTGGTAACTAAACTTAACGAACCATAGAACGGTTCTCCTGTACTCATATCGTAGCCGCCACGCGCACGCAATTTAATATTGTCGCTCGGCCGCACTTTCAAGCAGTGAACCGCGTCAGTGGCAAGCGCGCCATCAGCACAATAATTTTTTCCCTTTATGCTGGTGGACACGAGACCGTCTCGGTCGGTAAAGGCACGCTCTTCCCACGCATCGAGAACGCCGTTGTCGTTTGAGTCGACATAAACCAGCGCCCCGGCCACATAGCCATCTACAATCCGGGCGTTAAAACTGCCCGCGATCCCCTGACCCTTATCCTGCTCAACGGAACCGCAACCGGCTAAACTCAACACGGTGGTGATTGCCACCGCTAACACTTTTTTCTGACCACGCATGATTTCTTGCTCCCGCTGTTAGAAATTTAAATCGAAACCGAGATTTAGCCCGATTTTCCGCGGGTAAGCGGCGCCCTTGTATTCAACACTTTGCAAACCGTAGGCCGCATCAAGATGAACTGACTTAAAGAGTGTCAATCCCAAGCCTAGATAACTCAATTGGGTACCGACAAGGTTGCCATGGTAGCCAATTCGAAAGCCCGGTATTAACCAGCTGCGACTCGCATAGGCCGCACTCACCCCGTAATTTTGAACCAAGTTACCAACGGGATCGTTGACTGCGTTCGCATCGTAATTCATCGCCACGACCCAATTTTGGCTATTGGTGTAGATTGCTCCTTCTAATTTCGCCTGACGCGACATGACATACATCTCACGTAGGGCAATATCCGTTGCATACGATACGGCAATCAAACAACTATTTTGCTCTGTACCAGCGGGCAGATTTTCGCAATTCTGACCAATTTCATCGTAGGCAAAACTTGGCTCATTTAAGTTGGCGAAATTCGCTCCGAGTCGATAATTGCGGCTTGCCCAAATAAACCCTAAATCGGCACCCACACCTGTCGCAGGTTTTAGTTGTTTCTTGCCCTCCTTATCTAGCACTTCCTTAAGATCTTTCGCCAAGGCAAAGCCAATTACACTCTTGTGCAAGCCCAAATAGTAATAACTTGCACGAATGCCCGCGTAGGCCGTTCCGTAGTCTGTTTTAAATAGGTCATGGCTGTAACCTAAAGACGCCTGGCTGACAGCCGCCGCTTTCGCATAAATCGCGCTGTTGGTTTCAGGCTTCTGTGTCTCTGGATTAAATCCGAGTGGGCTATCAAGAAACTTGAGCTTGGTTTCTAACGCTAGATTCACATCAAAAACATAAGACCCGCCCCAGCTCGCCTTGCTTACCACCAACGGGAACACCGGTAAATGTCCAGAAAAGCCCATATTCATTAAATAGGGCTGGTCGCCCATGTCTTGGAGAATT
>JANOTC010000608.1:0-1556 GCA_031416175.1 Gammaproteobacteria bacterium | reverse complement strand
ACATCACGCGGATGATTGACGGTGTAAGGTACTCCTTGCGTAACGCCTTTTTCGTCGAAGAGTTCTAGGCGAGTGCGAAACCCAGCTGTGACATAAACAATATTTTCTTCAGAGACTTCCAACTCTCCGCCACCCTGGCTCTTAATTTCGTCAGTTCCGCCATATCGGCGAAACCACTGCAAAGCTCCGGCAGTTGAATACTTCGCAACAAACTGCTCGTAGGATTTGTCCGCATTCAGCGTTCCCGGCAGTTGCGAAAGAACCGCGCCGTCAGACAAAACGCCTGCGACATAAATACTACCTGTTTGATCAAAGCCTGCAGCACGAAAATTATCGTAGCCATTGCTCGAAATCTTGCGATGCCAAATCAAGTTGCCGGTTGGATTGAGATAGTAAAACACGCCGTCTTGGGTGGCCCGATAACTACTGGTGCCGGCCGCCTGCGCGGGTTCACTGGTCCCTTGAAAGGTGGCGGTGCCATCGTATTCAAGGCCAATTAAAACATGGCCTGATGGAGCTGCGGCAATCGCACGGATCTGTTGATCCCCTGGGCCGCCGAATTGACGAACAAACTGAACGGCACCATTCGACGTATTCACGCGCAAATAAAAACCATCCTTCGCATTTGTCGTGGGACTTTGCGTGGCACCATTAGAATCGACGTAAGTGTAAGCGCCAAAGGACATGGCGGAGACCGCAAGATTTGCGTCATCGATCAGCGCAATTTCGTTCCCGCCATCGGCACCCGTTCCGCCAAACCGTTTCGCCCAAACCACAGCACCGTCCGTGGGGTTGAGCTTCGCCAGGAAATGGTCAGAAGGCCCATTCGGAACTAAGGTAGTGCTTCCTAAAGTCATGGTCTGTGTGAAGGATCCGTTGATATAGATGTATCCTAAGGAATCCACCACAAGATCGAAGATATTTTCAACGCCACCGCTACCGGCGGATATTTGCCGATGCCAAAGGCGAGTCCCGCTCGGACTATATTTGATCACGTACGCGTCCTGCTCACCGCTCGCCGTTAGCGTTTGCCCACCGAAAGTGCGAGTTCCACTAAAGCAGCCGCCGAGCACCACGTTTCCTTGGCTATCAATACCAACCCCGTCGCCCTCATTTTTTCTGGCCGTGGTATCCGCACTTCCCGGAGCCGAGGCTTGAAAAAAAGCAAATTTTAAAGAGGTTGTTAGTGCTAGCTCATTGGCAAAAAATGCTGCCGTCACTGGAGCTGTGTTTACGAACTCGTGGCAAGTTTGGTACGGGCCGGCTGCGTAAGTCATGTCCAGGTCATTCAGAAAATTTCTAACCGGAGGAAGCTTCGCATCTAAAATGCTTGCCGACTGGCGAACGTCGCTTGCAGCAACAACCGAGTCGCAATCCGAAAAGTTAAATAGGGTGGGTACCTGATATTGCGCAGTGGACATGATTTGCTGAATGCCCGAGGAATTTGATTGTTGAGCGGCTGTAACATAAGTTTTGCGATTACTAAAAACAGCAAAGCGAGACACAAAACCTCCGCCGTTGGAGTGACCCACTAGAAAGACGGGCAGGGAAGGGGC
>JANOTC010000607.1:0-6004 GCA_031416175.1 Gammaproteobacteria bacterium | reverse complement strand
CGCAATCATTTCGCTTTATGAACAAGGCGACTTCATCGACCTTTGCCGTGGCCCGCATGTACCAAACACCAGCCACCTCAAAGCGTTCAAACTCACCACAGTGGCAGGCGCCTATTGGCGCGGCGATCAAAAGAACGAGATGCTGCAACGCATCTACGGCACGGCGTGGACCAATAAAGACGACCTGAAAGCCCATCTGCATCGCCTGGAAGAAGCCGAAAAACGCGATCATCGCCGTATTGGCAAGCAGCTCGACTTGTTTCATACCCAGGAAGAAGCGCCCGGCATGGTGTTCTGGCACCCCAACGGCTGGATCATCTGGCAAGTTGTTGAACAGTACATGCGCCGCAAACTTCAGCTACACGGCTACCAAGAAGTGCGCACGCCGATGGTCATGGACCGCACCCTCTGGGAACGCTCTGGCCACTGGGAAAACTATCGCGAACATATGTTTACGACTAGCTCCGAGTCGCGCGACTACGCCGTCAAACCGATGAACTGTCCCGGTCACGTGCAGATTTTCAACCAAGGGCTCAAAAGCTACCGCGACCTACCCTTGCGCTTGGCTGAGTTTGGTTCTTGCCACCGCAATGAACCGTCCGGCTCCTTGCACGGCATCATGCGCGTACGCGGATTCGTCCAAGACGATGCTCACATTTTCTGCACTGAAGCACAAATTCCCGACGAAGCCAGCCAGTTCATCGACTTTCTCCAGGAAGTCTATACCGACTTCGGTTTTGATGATATTCAAGTCAAACTGTCGACCCGCCCAGCGAAACGAGCCGGTGCGGACGAATTGTGGAGCAAAGCCGAGCATGCGATGGAGCAAGTGCTCAACGCAAAGGGCTTGAAATGGGACCTGCAACCCGGCGAAGGCGCTTTTTACGGCCCCAAAATCGAGTTTTCCTTGAAAGATTGCATCGGTCGCGTCTGGCAATGCGGCACCTTGCAGCTTGATTTCGTGCTGCCTTCCCGCCTCGACGCCCACTACATCGACGAAAAGAGCAGCCGCGCGACCCCGGTCATGCTGCACCGCGCCATCTTAGGCTCACTAGAACGCTTCATCGGCATACTCATTGAACACTACGCCGGACTTTTCCCCGTTTGGCTGGCGCCGACCCAAGCCGTAATCATGAATATCACTGATCGGCAAACGGAATATGCGTCAAGAATGGACGATTTATTGAAGAAACAAGGCTTCCGCGTAAAATCGGACTTGAGAAACGAGAAAATCGGGTTTAAAATCCGCGAGCACACGATTGCTCGTGTGCCGTATTTGCTTGTTGTTGGTGACAAAGAGGTCACTGACGGTACTGTGGCCGTGCGCACGCGTACTGGTAAAGATTTAGGTTCCATGCCTGTTGAGGCATTTATCCAAAAACTTTATCAAGATGTTGCGCGCTATGGCCGTTCTGCTTTGGAGGAATGAAAAATCGCTGCCCCGACTAAACGCGACGTTCGATTGAACGATGAGATTACGGCCCGTGAGATTCGACTAATAGGAGCTGACGGAGAAGCAAAGGGAATTGTGCCGATACGCGAAGCGTTAGCGATGGCAGAGGAAGCTGAGCTGGATTTAGTTGAAATCGCTGCCACGGCCGAGCCTCCTGTCTGCCGCATTATGGATTACGGCAAGTTTGTTTTCGAAACCAGTAAGAAGCAGCATGCCGCCAAGAGAAAGCAGAAGCAAATTCAGGTTAAGGAAGTAAAATTCCGTCCTGGGACGGAAGAAGGCGACTATCAGGTAAAACTACGCAACCTGATTCGTTTTTTAATTGAAGGGGACAAAGCCAAGATAACCTTACGGTTTCGCGGTCGTGAACTTGCCCACCTTGAGATCGGTAGAGAACTGCTAAAGCGGATCGAAGCTGACTTAGCCGAACACGGTCTTGTCGAACAATTTCCAAAAATGGAAGGTCGACAAATGGTGATGGTGATTGCCCCTAAGAAAAAGTAGCGTGGTCATTCTCCCGATTGCATGAAATTGCTTTCGCGACCCACGGAGTCTTGGTGGTTCGCAGGCGAATTTGTGCCGGGTCACACACCATAAATGCGGAGTACATATTATGCCAAAGATGAAATCAAACAGCGGCGCTACCAAGCGCTTTCGAAAGACGGGTTCGGGCGCGTTCAAACGCGGCCAATCGCATCGTCGCCACATTTTGACGAAGAAGAGCACCAAGCGTAAACGCCAACTTCGTAGCCCAAGTCACGTTAACGAGCGGGATGTGAGCGCCGTCGCGCGCATGCTTCCTTACGCCTAAACCTGGCCGGATTTACGATTAATTAGGAGTTTATTGCAATGGCTCGAGTCAAACGTGGCGTCACCGCCCGCAAACGACACAAAAAGATTCTTAAGCTGGCTAAGGGCTATTATGGCGCCCGTAGCCGCGTGTTCAAGATCGCTAACCAGGCTGTTACCAAAGCCGGTCAATACGCGTATCGAGATCGTCGCGCACGTAAACGTCAATTCCGCGCGTTGTGGATTGCACGTATTAATGCAGCCTCACGCGAAAATGGCCTTTCCTACAGCCGTTTCATCAACGGCATGAAGAAAGCCAAAGTTGGCATCGACCGTAAGGTTCTGGCCGACATCGCGGTATTCGACAAGCCAAGCTTTAGCTTATTGGCAAACACTGCCAAGGCCGCGCTAGCCGCTTAATCGCTTCAGGCGATTCAAGGGGTTCGAAAAGGGGGAAAGGTTAGCGCCTTTCCCCCTTTGCTTTTGCCAAGCACACCTACGTTCTACGCCCTCACCGCTACACCTTTGTTCATAAACACATAAATTCCCGCCCTACCCTATTGTAAAAACCTGCGCGCCGCCTAAACTAGTCGGCTCTTTTCGCCGCCGACCCAGCACCGGAACACCCGATGGAAATTCAATTGCAAACCCTAACGCAAAGCGCGTTGACCGAGATCGCGAGCGCCGACACGCTAGCAGCCCTCGACGCATTCCGCGTTCATTATTTGGGCAAAAAAGGCGTATTAACTGATCAGCTCAAGAATTTGCGCGATGTACCGGCCGAACAACGACCAGCGGCCGGTCAAGTTATTAACACCGCCAAGCAAGCGATTGAAGCGGCCATCGAACAACGCGTAGCCGTTCTCAAGGAGAGCGAACTCGCGCGCCAACTCGCCGCCGAAGCCTTGGATGTAACACTCCCAGGTCGTGGACAACGCGCGGGCGGCTTACACCCTGTCACGCGCACCCTCCAGCGCGTAGAAGCGCTGTTTTCCCAAATGGGATTCGAAGTGGCCGACGGCCCCGAAATAGAAGACGACTATCACAACTTTGCCGCGCTCAATATTCCCGAACACCACCCCGCCCGCGCGATGCAAGATACCTTTTATTTTCCTAACGGTAATTTGCTGCGCACCCAAACTTCATCGGTACAAATCCGCGTCATGGAAAACGGCAAGCCGCCGTTTCGAATCATTTCCTCAGGCCGCGTTTACCGTTGCGACTTTGATATTACCCACACGCCGATGTTTCACCAAATGGAAGGCTTGTTAATCGACGAAAACGTCAGTTTTGCTGATCTCAAAGGCACACTGGTTCAATTCATGCGCGAATTCTTTGAGTGGGATGATTTAAAACTCAAGTTTCGGCCCTCGTATTTCCCATTTACCGAGCCTTCTGCCGAAGTCGACATTCAATGTGTCATGTGTGGCGGAAGCGGCTGCCGTGTCTGCAAAAACACCGGCTGGCTCGAAGTGGGTGGTTGCGGCATGGTTCATCCGCACGTATTGGCCAACGTCGGCATCGACAGCGAACGTTATATTGGCTATGCCTTCGGCATGGGTGCCGACCGTTTAGCCATGTTGCGTTATGGCATCAATGATTTACGTTTGCTTTTTGAGAACGATTTGCGCTTCTTGCGACAGTTCAATTAAATAATCTTTATTACCCTCAAGCAGGCGTAGCGAGCACACACAATGAAATACAGTGAACATTGGTTACGTGAATGGGTCAACCCCGCTCTTTCAACCAAGGCACTCGCCGACCAATTGACCATGGCCGGGCTGGAAGTCGACGCCATCGACGTGGCAGCGCCGTCATTTCAACAGATTGTCGTCGGCTTAGTTACCTCCGTTGAACAACATTCACAGGCGGAAAAACTTAAAGTAACAACGGTCGATGTCGGCACAACGGAACCGCTCACCATCGTCTGTGGCGCTGCCAATGTTCGTACCGGAGTGCGCGTTCCCACCGCACTCATTGGCGCTACGCTGCCCAGCGGAACGGCGATTAAACGGGCGAAATTACGCGGCATTGAGTCCTTCGGTATGCTCTGCTCTGCCACCGAACTCGGCATCGCCGAGTCCGCCAGCGGGCTACTTATTCTGCCCGACGATGCCCCTATAGGCACCGACATACGCCAATATCTGGGCCTAAACGACTGCATTATTGAAATCGGACTCACACCCAATCGGGGCGATTGCCTTAGCATCCTCGGCCTCGCCCGCGACATCGCTGCGTTAAATGATGTGAGCCTAACCGACAGTCCGCTCAGCACAGTAAACGCCGAACTGACCGAAACCTTTCCCATCCACGTACACGCACCGGCGGATTGCCCGCGTTATCTTGGCCGTGTGCTCCGTGGGCTAAATCCTGGCGCCAGCACGCCTATGTGGATGAAAGAACGTCTACGCCGTGCGGGCCTTAGAAGCATCAGCGCCATCGTCGACGTCACCAATTACGTGTTACTCGAACTTGGCCAACCGATGCACGCCTTCGACTTGGCAAAAATTAGTGGGGCAATCATTGTTCGGCGCGCCTTCAAGGGTGAAACACTTGCGTTGTTAAATGATTCCAGCGTCACACTCGACAACGACACCTTGGTCATTGCCGACGAGAAATCCGCGCTGGCATTTGCCGGTGTCATGGGCGGCAAGGCCTCCGCCGTCAATGACGCAACCACCGACGTATTGCTCGAATGTGCCTTTTTCGCCCCCGACGCCATTCGTGGCCGTGGGCGTAAGCACGGCTTGCAAACAGACTCTTCCTACCGTTTTGAACGTGGCGTCGATTTCGCCTTGCAAACTCGCGCCATGGAGCGCGCTACGCATTTATTGCTAACCATTTGCGGCGGCAAAACAGGTCCTGTTGTCGACATGACGCATCACGCGAACTTACCGACCCGACCTGCCATCACCCTCCGCGCTGCCCGTGTCCAAAAAGTGCTGGGAATTGCGCTAAGCGATGAGCACATCAGCGCGATTCTCACACGCTTGGGAATGGGCGTGAGCCGCGCCGTCAACAGCTGGCAAGTAACGCCACCCAGCTACCGCTTTGACATCGCGATTGAAGTCGATCTTATTGAAGAAATTGGGCGCATTTACGGTTATGACCGTATTCCGGAAAAATTGCCCACAGCCACACTTCGCCTGGCCGCCATCCCGGAAGCGAAGCTCAGCTTAGGGCGAATACGTAACGCCTTAGTAGATCGCGGTTACCAAGAAATTGTCACCTACAGTTTCGTCGATCCCGATATTCAAGCGCTATTGGCTCCCAACGACGTGGCGGAAGTTCTCGCGAATCCCATTTCTTTGGAAATGTCGCGCATGCGCACCACTTTATGGGGCGGCTTGCTCAAAACAGTGCAACACAATCGGCTCCGTCAAATCGAGCGCATCCGAATTTTCGAAATCGGCCGCCGCTTCCGCCGTGTTGAAGGTCGTCTTGAACAAGAATTAATGATCGGCGGTGTCATCGCGGGTCCTATTAATGGCCTGCATTGGGATACGCGCAATACGGCTGGCGATTTCTTTGACGCCAAGACAGATGTCGAAACATTGTTGGGACTTGGCGGCAACGCGCGCGCCTTTGAGTTTGTTAAAGACATCCACCCCGCCCTGCATCCCGGAAAAACGGCCAGCATTCGGCGCAACGGTATGATCGTCGGCTGGCTCGGTGAACTCCATCCGCAGGTTCAAACGAAACTCGATCTCACTGGAAATGTCGTTGCTTTTGAACTAGCCTATGCAGACATCGCCCAAGGAC
>JANOTC010000606.1:0-5285 GCA_031416175.1 Gammaproteobacteria bacterium | reverse complement strand
CCTTAACGACGCCTCCCGAATCGAAGAAGCCTTAACTCGGCTTCAGCCATTGCGGCAAGCGGGTCACGAAGTCATTGTGACGGATGGCGGGAGTGCAGACGGCACGCCTGAGCGGGCGCGCGAACTGGCCGATGTGGTGGTGGCGGCGCCGCGTGGACGTGCCTGGGGCATGAACGCGGGGGCGAGCCATGCCACGGGCGAGGTGCTGCTGTTCTTGCTGGTCGACTCTACTTTGCCGCCGAACGCGGCGGTGCTGGTGGGTGGTGAATTGGCGACATCGGGGCGAGGCTGGGGCCGCTTTGACGTGCAGGTCGTGGGCGGTGGTCAGTGGGTGAGGATAATGGCGGCGCTGACGAATGCGCGTACCCGAATGACGGGCATGGCGTTGCTCGAACAAGCCATGTTTGTCCGTCGTGATTATTTTGATCGTGTAGGCGGCTTTCCTAGAATTTCGGAAATGGAAGACATTGCACTTAGCCGTGATCTTAAGCGTTTTGATCCGCCATTGTGCCTACCTGACGCGGTGCAGACGTCGCATCTTCGTTGGCGTAAGCAGGGCTTGTGGCGCAGTGCGGTGCGAATCTGGGGTCTGCGCGTTTTCTGAAAGCACTTTATGCTTTACCGATGGTAAAGCCCGCTGCACCGTTTGAGCCGCTCGGGCGTTGGCCGCGCGGGCCATAGGTCGTCGGTATCGTGCTATTGCCGCGCAAGATATCCAGGGCATCTTGAATGCTTTGTTGGCGTAAAGTGATGGCGGCACCGTTCATGGTGTTTTGGCGCTGGCAGGCCATCATGGTGTCACCCAAGCAGGTAAACGTTTCAGTAAGCTTGTAATTAAACTTCTGATCGCTTGTGTTCAGCGTGCCGCGTATGCCGTCGGTCGTCATGGGCACTTTTTGCGCCCGGAGTATGCCTTGCCACGCTTGATTGAGCTTATCGAGATCATCCACGACTGCGCGCTTGTGTTCGGTGATGGTTTCTAACGCAGCCGAGTCGGTTATCTTCAGGGACTCATACTCCTCACGCAAGACAGCGAGTAACTGGCCAGCGATGTCAACTTGCTTACTTAAATAGAATTGGGCGGATTTAGCGAATTTTTCGTCCATAACAAAGGGCCTTCTGCGCAAAAAAAATGGCATATTCAGACGCCCGAGTCGGTAACCCAACTGCGTGGCCTCTCCCTTATTGCACTATGATCTTATCTGGACGCGCCTGGCGAGTGCTGTTGGCGAGCACTCGCCCGTGTGTTTCGGCAACGCGTGTTAAGCAAATAATTTTTGATTGATCATTGTTTCAATATCGAGCATTTTCTGGGCAACTTTCGGCGGATCTATCACGAAAGTACCGGATGAAAGCTCGTTTCGTACCGACTGAACGCGACTACTGTCGACGACAGGTTGGGACGTCAATTGGGCCTGCAGGGCGCGTAATTGCCGCGCGGTTCCGGTTAGGCTCAGTGTATCGCTACCACTATTGGGTGTGGACTCCTCGCGCTGAGTGGTCGGCGCCGTGGGTTTGGCTGCGTTGCGTAAGGCGTCGGCGACAATGGAGTGGTGCGCGCCTGTGCTGCCTATGTTGTTGACTGCCATGATTGTGAAGACCTCGTTTAAAGTTGGATTGCCACAGAACCTATCGGCCACATGCGCAAGGACTTTAGAAATATTTTCGAGACATACGTCTCAAAAACAGTCTAGTTTCCGCTTCAAGTTCTGTCCAATCAAAAAGTGAACAACTTTTGAGCCGCTTACAATTGGACTTCCACCGTTCCTGGTAAGGTAACGATGGTTTGTATCACCCGATTTGAGCTAATGTTTCGTACGGCGACGCGCCCGCCTTGCATGCCATCCGCCAGGGCGACGCCAAAAACGCGCACTTCCAGGCCGCTAGTCGCCGCGATGACAGCGACGCGGTCACCACGCTTGACGAAGAGTGGCGGCGACAGCATGCCGCCGTGGAGCACCGAGCCTGCGACGACGGGGTGTTTGACCACATAGCCCGTGACCTGAGCATTAGCCAAAAAGTACCCTCGGCTGAGGGATGATAAGTCTGCCTGGCGCGTTTCAACGTCGGCGGCTGAGACGATTTCATTGGCGAGTAAAGGGCGCTTTGCAATTAATACGTCGGCAAAACGGTGCAGCTTTACGGGTACGAACAGGCTCCAGGCCGGCTGAACACAGCGCACTCCTATGGAGACGTTGGATTCAAGGCGTTGGCCTGGCGGCAAAAAGGCCTCTAACTCGGCAGCGCAAGCGGCCAGTCTTAGCCGGGAATCGATGGCGCTTATTTCGAAGTCGTTGCGAATGCCGTTTGCTTCGGGCAGTTGTTGGCCCAAGAAACGTGTCACCGTCGTCTGTAGGCTGGCGATGGGTTGTACATTACTGGCGGCGAGACTCGCGGCGAGTAACGGGGACGCGGCGAGGAACGCGTTAGCGATAAAGAAAATTGAGTGTAACAGTTGGCTGCGTTTCAAATCAGGTGCTCCTTATGATGTTTGAGTAGGTGCAATTAGTTTGCCTAAGTTGCTGGGTAAAATTTACGGTCAGTGTTCAGGAAGTAAGTTCAGCAACCGATAACGGCCTAACGAAGGTAAGAATCCGGAGCGGCGGGTTAATATGGCGAGCGTACTGTCTGGTGTTGATGCGCGTACTAAATTGGTTGGTCACAACCGGCTGGAGCTTTTATTGTTCCGCTTGGACGGTCGGCAACGCTATGGTATTAACGTATTTAAAGTGCGCGAAGTGGTGAGTTGTCCGCCCTTGACTAAACTTCCCAATGCGCATCCTGCTGTGTGTGGCATCACCCATATGCGCGGCAATACCTTTATGATTATTGATTTGCAAATGGCCATTGGTCGTGGTCAAGTTGTTGATCCACGCAAATGTTCTGTCATTGTCACCGAATACAATCGCACCATGCAGGGACTACTGGTTCCGCATATTCAGCACATTATCAACAAGAACTGGGGCGAAATCTTGCAGCCGCCGTTGGGGTCGGGAAAACGGAATTATCTGACTGCTGTGACTAAAGTTGATGAAGAAATTGTCGAAGTTCTCGATGTCGAAAAAGTGTTATTTGAAATTACCGGCGTGAAGTTTGAGGAAGATGTGCCGGTTCCGCCAGACGATGAACAGTTTGCCGCGTTGGCGCGAAGTTGCCACGTGCTCGTGGCCGATGACTCCTCCGTCGCGCGTAGCCAAATTAAGCGTGCATTAGAAAAAATCGGTGTTACTTACACGGTCTGTGAAGATGGTAAGCGTGCGTTCGACACGCTAGAAGAGTGGAGGGCAACAGGCACCGACGAATTTAAACGCTTGGCTTTGTTGATTTCGGATGTTGAAATGCCAGTGATGGACGGATACACCTTGTGTTCTAAAGTGCGAGAAAATCCAGAGTACGCGGGTTTTAAAGTGTTGTTGCATACGTCGTTGAGCGGCGTTTTTGATTCGTCCGCGTTGGAACAAGTGAAGGCGGATGGGTTCTTGTCCAAATTTGACAGTGGCGAGTTAACGGACTTTATTAAGAATGTGGTCATTGGCCATATGGCTGAAAATAAATAAAAGTGCTTTTTTAGTTTACGTATGTGAAGTGAGATGATGCAGTTTTTTTGCTGAGGGAAAAGGCGAGTAACGACATTGAATGCCCCAACGATTTCAAAGCAAGACTACGATGAGTTCCGCGCTTTCTTAGAAAGCGCGTCCGGCATCGTATTGGGCGATAACAAGCACTATCTAGTGAGTAGTCGGCTAACGAGTGTTCTCGCCGAACAAAAACTCGCGTCCTTTAGCGAATTGGTTCAAGGATTAAAAAATCAGCGCAATTTGGCCTTGCGGGAACGCGTGGTTGACGCGATGACCACGAACGAAACGATGTGGTTTCGGGACGTTTATCCCTATGAAATGTTGAAAACCATATTATTACCTGAATTCGCTAAAGTAAAAGATAAGAGCTTGCGAATTTGGTCAGCCGCCTGTTCTTCCGGGCAAGAACCTTATTCGATTTCAATGGTGGTGCAAGAGTATTTGTCCGCTAATTTAGGCGCATTGAGTCGTGGCGTGCAAATCGTGGCGACCGATATTTCGCCGACGATGCTCAATTATGCCAAGGCGGGCGCCTATGATGAAGTGGCGCTCGCGCGCGGATTGAGTGATGAGCGAAGAAGCAAATTCTTTAAGCCGTGTGAAAAAGGCATGGAAGTGCGCCCTGAAATTAAGGCGCGCGTACAGTTTAAGCCCCTCAACTTGTTGCATAGTTATACGAGTCTGGGCAAGTTTGACCTCATATTCTGTCGCAACGTCATGATTTATTTTTCGGGTGAATCCAAGACGTCCATTTTGGATCGCATGGGCGAGGGTTTAAATCCTGGCGGCTGTCTGATGCTGGGCAGTTCAGAGACCCCTAACCGATACTCTGAAGCGTTTGTGATGATGCGAAACCAGCACGGTGCCATCTACAAATTGAATAAATAGTCTTGTGGGCGGCAAGCGCTTGCCGCTTTCATGTGAGGTGTGGCCGCCCTTGGCCGACTGAACGTCTGTTTTTCTTGCCGTTTGCACTTCCTTACGCCGCCTTGTAACGACTTTTCTCATATCATAATTATCGCCTGGAGTGTGGCATAGCCATTGCTTAATGTCATGCAGGACTAAGGCGAGGGCGGTTATGCGATTCGATCTAGATAGCGCGATGGGTATACATGAGCAAGCACTCTATTTGCGTGCGCGTCGCGGCGGCGTGTTAGCGTCAAACCTGGCCAACGCCGATACGCCCAATTACAAAGCGCAAGATCTCGATTTTCAAAGTGCCTTGCGCTCTGCCGCTGGCGTAAAGAATGGCAACACGATTCAATTGTCGACCACGCATGCTTCGCATCAAGGGGGGCGCATGAACGCAGGCGGTGAAGCCTTGTACCGCGTGCCTACTCAGCCTTCGTTGGACGGCAATACCGTTGATGCGCAAATTGAAAAAGTCAAATTCGCCGAAAATTCGTTGCAATATCAGGCGAGCCTGCAATTTCTAGGCTCGAAAATTCGCAATCTCATGCTCGCGATCAAGGGAGAATAGGCATGTCACTTTTTGGCGTTTTTGATGTGGCTGGCTCGGCGATGAGCGCGCAAACGATTCGATTAAATACGGTATCGAGCAATCTCGCCAATGCCGATACGGTGAGTTCAAGTATTGATCGAACTTATCGTGCGCGCCAACCAGTATTTGCGACTGAGTTTCAGGCCTTTCGCGACAATCCCGCACAGGTGGGCGTACGCGTTAAGGGTATTGTGGAAAGCAAGGAG
>JANOTC010000605.1:0-5906 GCA_031416175.1 Gammaproteobacteria bacterium | reverse complement strand
TTCCACGCCTAAACTTAACGAACCACGGGCGCCACTCACAGGTGACATAACATTTACTTTGTCTGAAGGCCTGGTAAAATCCAGCATCGGCAACGATACGGTGCAACTGACCCCGTCTGTGGCGGGCGCGGGCCATACTGGGCATTCCATGGGACCGGGCACCGTGAACGCTTTAAGTTCGAGTTTGATTTCTTTGATCGGCGTTTCAGACGAATTGAAAAACCCTGATTGCCCTAACTTAGCAGACTGTCTCCTTACACCCGGCACTTCCGTTAGCGGAATAGTCCAAGCCGGCGATGATGATCGTACAATTATATTTAGGCCCAATAGTCAGTTGATGCCAGGAATGACGTACGAAATAGCCTTGCATGGACTTAAGTTAACAGACGGCCGCACTGTCAGCGAACACATGGCACCGCTCACGTTTACCACGGCCAATACGGTAGCAACACGGCTCGTCCATCGAGACTCTAACATAACATCGACTATGAAGTTTGACGGGAATAGTCATACTGTTTCGTTTTATCCAGGCCAATTCCCACTCGGAACCGATATTCCGGCAAATTTAGCGCCGGAAGCCGTGACCAAACATGACACCCCACTGGCGACCGCCACAAACTTTATATCTAACCCTGTCAGCTCTATCACTTACAAACCGGTTAATACTATTAGTAGATTTAGTGCCGCCGTTTTAGATGGAGGAAGCAGTACGATCGCCATCGCTACTTTTTTGGGTGCAGGAGCGAACAATATTTGGGGAAATAGCGATGACCTAGTTTCCAGCTATGTTGAAAACACTGGCAACATACAAAAGTTATTTATTTCCAACTCGGCTAGCGGCTCCCCATTTTCGGAACGCAATAAAACGGGCGATAGAATTGGATTTGGATTTAGTTTGCACGACGTTAGCGTAATGGTCTATGACGCTCTCGATGCACGCACCTTGCTTAAACATATCCGCTATGACTGGCGAAATGCCAAGGGTATTAGCGATGCCACCAAACAGTCCAATGCGACACCCGGTGAAGTTCTCACGCCCTCGGCAGGATCTGTCGCGGACTACCATGACTACCGTTACGGTACAAATGTCACTAACAAAGGCAGGCTGTTGGCGCGTCTACGCGTGTATCCACCCCTAGATACAGCCGCGTTCGGATCTACCGACGCAGTTCGCTATTGCCGAGAATACAGTTACAACTCGAAAGGGCAGCTCGTAAAAACGACCGACTTTTCTTACAGAACCCCTATTCTGATCCCTTCTGGCAATATTGAAGCGTGCCCAACGGCTAATGAACGCCGATTATTGCTTTACACCATAACAGAGTACGACCAGACGACGAACACGACGGCAAAAATTATCGCTAAACGAATGGGCGGCGTCAGTACAACAGAGGGCTCGTCCGATATTGAAATGTTAGTCGCCTATTTCGAGCCGAGATAGTCGACATCGGGTCGGTGCGGGGCGGCGCAACGCTTAGGGCGCGTCTCGCACTTCCGCGACACTCTTCACCACTTTGCCGTCGGCCAACACCCATTCCAGGCTCAGCGTGTCACCCTTGCGAATTTCGCGTTTAGGCGAAATGAGCATGATGTGCGCGCCATTAGGATTGAATTCGAAGTGACCCTTGGCCGGTATGACAATTTTTTCGAGACGGCTCATGTTCATCATGCCGTTTTTAAATGAGGTTTCGTGTACTTCAGAGCGTTCGAAATCCGCGCTGCGAATATCAAGAACCGTAATGGACGCCGACCCATTGTTGAATAGCGAGCCATAGCCCGCGCGCATATATGCCTTGGGCGGTGCGTTGCGCACCCAAGCATCGGTGACAACCAAGTCGGCATGGGCGGCGCCCACACAAGCCATGATCGCGACTAAAACCAGCCCGTGACACAGCGACGCCGGCCTATTCACCGTAGTAATTACGCACAGCCATCAAAACCTGCGAAACCCGCGACACATCATGCGGGGGCAAGACGTACGCACGTATGCGCGCCTTTGGGTCAACGATGAAGACAGCGGCGTAATGATTGACGACGTAATCTTTTGCGTTTGTGTCGCCTTCGTAGTCGAACGTGACGCCAAATTTTTCAGTGACCTTATCAAGTTCCGCCTTGTCACCCGTGAGTGCAGTGAATTTATCGTTATTGAAAAAATCGATAAATTCTTTCAATTTTGCCGGCGTGTCGCGTTTGGGGTCGACCGTCACAAACAGGTATTGAACATCGCCAGGCATCGTAGTTTGTCTGCTAACGCGATCCAGCGTTCCCATGGTCGTCGGGCAAACGTCTGGGCAATGGGTATAGCCAAAAAATACGAGCGACCATTTGTCTTTTAGGTTAGACATTGTAAATGGTACGGAGGCTTGTGTGGTCAAGTTGAAATCGGCCAACTCCCGAGGGGGAGACTCGACCACGACACCTCTCACCGTTTCCGGAAACGTTAAAGGCGGCGGTTCGATATTGATTAAACTGGGCACAAATATCCCTACCCCGACGCCTATTGTGATGAATACAATCACGACAATATGCCTTATGCCCCAACCTGCTTTTGCCATGCCTCGCCTCTATAGGTGTTCCAAGATGTGCGGAAACAACCGCCTTGTGCTACGAATTTTCCTGTCGCAAATGACTCGATTCAATCTTGTGACCGAAAATTTTCAACGGTGCATTCGTATTGATTTTATCAATGATGGTTATCGAGTCTTTGGTAAAGCCTTTTTCCCATTTGATATTGTATTGGAATAAAAGGAAGCGACCGCTTAGTCGACGATCATCCACTTTTTGGATCAATGTTACCTTTTCCTGCGGACCCATGGTTTCGCGCACGTATTGAAAATAGAGTTTCCATTCGTCCGCCGAACGTATGCCGAAATATTCGGGATTGCATAGCGCAAGGGCGGCATCGTAGTCGCCCGCTTTCACTGCCGCCATGTATTTTTCAACTATGCGCAAGCCTTCATCTGCCGTCACATCCGGCCCGCGCTGACACGCGCTAAGGCACATTAAAATCAATCCCGCGAAAATCAATCCAAAACGCCGTATCATAAATTTAAGTCCCATTTACTTTTGAATGATCGCTTCTATATTGTTTTTGGCCAAAAATGCGAGCGCACTTTCGGCCTCCTTCTTGTCCGTATACGGACCGATGATCACGCGATATCGTGATCCCACTGCAGCTGGCACCTGGCGAATGCGTGAGATGACGCCGAGCATTGCCAAATTCGCTTTGCGTTTGTCGGCGTCTTCATAGTGCCGAAAGCTGCCTGCCTGCAACACAAAACCGGCCTTTGCCGCTGGCGTCTGGGCAGGGGTAGGGGTCGGCACCGACGCTGGGGCGGGCACAACCGCCGACGGCGGATCATCCTTTACCTCGACTTTGCGCTTGGGCAACTCCGAAAAAAATTCCAACTTTGGCTTTTTCTCTTCTGGCTTCAGCTCTTCCTTCGGCGCCTCTTTCGGCTTCTCCGCCTCAGGATTCGACTTGGTCACGACACCCGGCTTGGTGACGTCCACCATATCATCCGAGACGCGCGTGTTCAAATAGACTAAGAACGCGACGAACAAACCGACTAGCAAGCCGACCAGCAACCACAGCCATCCCGGCGGACCCGTCGTCGGTCCGCCGCGGTATGGCTTTTTCTTGTCGTGAAATTTAGGAGAGTCTTTAAAGTCTTTACGCACTCTCACATCGCCTCAGGCGCCGACACACCTAATACCGACAATCCATTGTGCAGCACATGCCGAGTGGCGGAAATCAAATTCAAACGGGCGTCACGCAAGGCTTCGTCTTCCACCAAGAACTTGTGCGCATTGTAGTAAGTATGGAAGTCGTTAGCCAATTCCCGCAAGTAATGCGGAATTTGGTGCGGCTCGAACAAGGTGGCCGCCGCTTCCACTACTTCAGGATAACGGGCCAAGGTGGCGAACAAAGTGTGTTCGTGCTCAGCGGTAAGCCGAACCAGATTGGCCTCGCCACGCGCGACGTCATGCGACATGCCCTTTTCTTTCAATTCGCGAAATACACTGCAAACGCGCGCGTGCGCATATTGAATGTAATACACCGGATTCTCGGATGACTTCGACGTGGCTAGATCTAAATCGAAATCCAAGTGTTGTTCGCATTTGCGCATCACGTAAAAGAAACGTGCCGCATCATTGCCCACTTCTTGACGCAATTCACGCAGCGTAACGAATTCGCCTGAGCGCGTCGACATTTGCATGCGCTCGCCACCTTTGTACAAGATGGCGAATTGCACGAGCATGACTTCAAGCTTCGCGGGATCGTACCCCATTGCCTGTATCGCCGCTTTTACACGCGGGACATAACCGTGATGATCCGCGCCCCATACGTCGATGACGCGATCATAACCGCGTTCGTACTTATTCATGTGATAGGCGATGTCAGAGGCGAAATAGGTGCCCTGCCCATTTTCACGGACAACGACGCGGTCTTTTTCGTCACCAAAATCGGTGGAGCGAAACCATTGCGCGCCGTCTTTTTCGTACATGTGGCCACTGGCCTGCAGGCGCTCAATGGCACGCTGCACGGCGCCCGACTCTGTGAGGGACAATTCGGAGAACCATTCTTCGTAATTGACGCCAAATTCGGCGAGATCTTCACGAATGTCTTCGCGCATGGCGTGCAGACCCGCACCGAAAACGCTGCGGTAGGCCGGTTTTCCGAGAAGTTTCTTGGCTTGCACAATGATGCCATCAACGTGCGCGTCTTTGTCACCTTCAGGCTCATCAGCGGGCACGCCTTGCATGATGTCGGCAAATGGCCGTCGGAACTCATCGCCGTGTTTTTCACGCAGGCTGGCGGCGATGCCACGCACGTACTCGCCTTTGTAGCCGTTTACGGGGAATTTTACATGTTCGCCCGCCAGCTCCAAATAACGGAACCAAACGCTAACACACAAGATGTCCATTTGGCGCCCAGCGTCGTTCACGTAGTATTCGCGCTCGACCTTGTAGCCAACTTCGGCCAACACGCTCGCCAACACCGAACCGTACGCCGCGCCGCGACCATGGCCTACATGCAACGGTCCATTGGGATTGGCAGAAACGAATTCAACTTGCACGCGGCGGCCTGCGCCTAACGTGCTACGGCCGAAATCGCGGCCTTTGCTTAAGATGTCAGCAACCACGCCTAAGGAGGCGGTGGCCGAAAGCGTGAAGTTGATGAAACCGGGGCCAGCAATGGCCACACTCGCCACTCGATTAGATGCAGGAATATTGGCGACAATTTGTTCAGCCAGTTCGCGCGGTTTGCGGCGCGCTTCTTTGGCCAGGCGCATGGCGATATTGCAGGCGAAATCACCGTGCGCCTTCTCACGCACGCGCTCAATCGCGATGTGCTCGCGATAATCACTGCTCAACACCCCGGCAACATGCAGCCGGGATAGGGCTTGCGCCAATAGCTCAACCAAATGCGTCTTCAAACCAGCCTCTCCTTACGCGTCCGAACCGAATCTGTCGGCCCAATGGAAATCAAGCGAAAACCGTTGATTTTACGCTGCATGAAGGGAAAACACGAGAGCGATTCGAGGGGTGTGTAGTGACGCTGTCGCCCCTACCGGCCTTGTTGGCGTGCAGAGCGGCTGCTTGGGCTGACTAACTGTATTTCACCGGGACGTTGTCCAGCGCTAATTTCGCCCACTTGTTCATCGGCAATTTGATCGTCATCCAGATTGATTACTGGCACCTGCAAACGCCCCAGTTCAAACATGAAACGTAATTTGCTCATGCTGCAGAACTCAGCCGCTTTCCCCAGAGATAGGCGACGAACCTCAAATAGCTTGGCAGCCAGCAGAAACGCCAGCTCTTCTTCCATCGCTTTTGGCGCCTTGCCAGACGTCACCAGCAAATCATCAGGGTAAGGCAGGGATAGAGTATGCATAGTCGAC
>JANOTC010000604.1:0-7037 GCA_031416175.1 Gammaproteobacteria bacterium | reverse complement strand
ACTCAAAGGATTTGTTCGCGTAGATGTCATTGATAGTCGTGGCGTTCGCGTTGACAGCAACGACACGCGCTTCACTTTTCGTAAATCTGGGATACGCGAAGCCAAAACGGCCTTGTTTTCCGCCCGATTCTCTTCACCTATAGCCGCCGGTTCTAAAATTGTCGTTCAACCGAATGACACGCTAGAAGGCTATCAGGAAGATACTGGGGTACTTACGCTTCAATAGGCGGACGCTTCGAAAAAACGGATGCCATTGCACCCATTCTGCGAAGGACTAATCAGTGCCCATTTGCAATTTGAAGCGGGTTCTTTCATCTTCCGAAGCGCGACCCCACCACAGATTGAGTTGATCAAACGCGGTGCAAGGGGCAGTTGCCGCGCCGCTCGGGGCGCAACCAGGCGAAGGCTCGCTTACATCAGCCGCCTTCTTGATTAAACTTTGCAGCAAACTACCATCCTGCCGAGACGCAGATAGCATAGACGACGCAAACGTCTTATCAGACCCCTCTTGATTCGCCGTCAGGGTCAGTTCACTCGCGTACTTACGTGCTTGAATGATCGTCTGCGGTTTTTGCGCGACAACTTTATAAGTCGCGCCGCCTTCAAATAGGAAGTTCATTGCCACAATCGGGGACTTTACGAATTCATTATTATGATCGTCGTCCGGCCAAGCGCGCAAATACCGCATAGTCACTTCGTGGTTGCCGGGTAATATTTCGTAATCAATAAATTCTGCGACAGGCAAAGTACCTTTGTACTTCTTGCCGTCAATCGCGACAATGTCTATTTCAAAGGGCAGGCGCAGCACAGCAACTTGCTCAGTATTGCGCTCAATTGCATCATAGAGCGGGATAATGCGGGTTGCACAACCTGACATCACGCCCGCGCCCACTAACAAAGCAGTGGCAACGAAGAGAATTTTGGCAGCGAATATATTCATGTAACTGACATCGCGCGCCTCTCGGCACATTAAAGTCAAAAATTGGCGGAGCGGACGGGACTCGAACCCGCGACCCCCGGCGTGACAGGCCGGTATTCTAACCAACTGAACTACCGCTCCGTTTAATAAGGCATTGCGCAACCTTGAGGCTACGCGGCAACCGGGGAGGCGCATTCTACGCCAAAGCCGATCCGTTGCGCTAGATTTAATTCACGCAGCTGCGCAATTTGCCGATAGACAATAAGTTGCGCGAAGTCGCCTGCTTGGGCACAATTGCGCGGCGTGACGCGCGCCTTTGGCGCCCGTGCGACCTACCGCCCTAACCCCGCCTGCGGAGCAAACATGGATTCACATAGCATTTTGGTCGCCCTAATCCTGGGTGTTGTCGAGGGCTTTACCGAATTTCTGCCTATTTCCAGTACTGGCCATCTCATTATCGTTGGCGATTTGCTGCAATTTAACGATGAACGCGGTAAAGTTTTCGAAATTTTTATTCAACTCGGCGCCATTCTCGCCGTGTGCTGGGCCTATCGGACTCGAATCAGAAAGGTGGCTGGCGGCCTTAGGTCTGATCCAGCTGCGCAAAAATTTGTGCTAAATATATTAATTGCCTTCACGCCCGCTGTCATCTTGGGCCTGTTATTTCACAAAGCAATAAAAGCTTATTTATTTAACCCCATCACGGTTGCTTGCGCACTGATTGTGGGTGGCATCGTCATTCTCCTAATCGAACGACGCAGAACACAACCGACCATTCTGACTATCGACGAACTCAATTGGAAAGATGCGTTGAAAATTGGCTTTGCACAAACGCTAGCCATGTTTCCGGGTGTTTCACGCTCAGGCGCCACCATTATGGGTGGCTTGATGTTTGGACTTTCGCGTACCGCCGCCACCGAGTTTTCTTTTTTTCTGGCGATTCCTACCATGTTCGCAGCAACAACCTATGACTTGTACAAAAATTGGGCGCTGTTACAACAGAGCGATTTGCCCTTGTTCGCACTAGGATTTTTTGCCGCGTTTTTGAGCGCTCTGGCCGCTGTCAAAACGCTTCTTAAATATCTAGCGAATCATACTTTTTCAGCGTTCGCGTGGTACCGGATTATTTTTGGCAGCGTGGTCTTACTCTATTACTGGAACCGATAATCGGCACGACAATTAAAGCAACAGGAAAAACCACTGCAAAGTCACCACGGTTTCGCTCTTGCCGACTTTGGGTATGGCTTGATTTACCTCGAAGCGTAGCGCACTACTGTCGTCAAGATCGTATCGAGCAGCGAATACGTAGTGCGCTTCGCCGCGAATTTTACGTAACGTATAATACGGATCAGCGCTCAGGAAAGTATTTCCCTCGTAGCGCCCGATAAGCGTGATGTCCGGTTGATAGCGCCAGCCACCCTGCACATAATAAGAGTAACTACCATAACTGGCCGACACGGGCGCCAATGTCGAGTTTACTAGGCGATCTGTCGAACGCAGATAGAATATCTCGCCCATCACGTAATACGAGTCGACAGAATATCGGGCGTCCATGCCGCCCACCATCTGGTCGAACAATTTCTCGCCTCGGCTCAGTCCACTGACATTGCTTGCTGCCCCACTGGCGCTGCTTTCAGCGAGATCATTGATCATCCCGAACACGCCAAGATGATAATGGTTGGCGGCATCCAAGTACGACGCACGCGCCAGCATCGCCTTTGACGCGTTATAGTCCGTAACATTACTCGTTGCAAAAGGGGCTGCCGTACCTATCGCATTGTTGGTATTGAGTGACGAACCGTTGCCCAGCCCCACCTGCAATAAAACAAGATTGTCGTTTACCGTCCACGTTGAGTTACTAAACAACCCTACCATGTGATTCGGGAAAAGCCCCTTGCCTTCATCTTCGAATTGAAGAAAGAAAGGCCGCGAAATCGTATCCTGCGCAAATACGCCGTGATGATAATTGGTGTTCCAGAATCCGAGTGGGCTATGAATGCGACCCGCGCCGATGTTTAATGTCGGCGTGAGCGCACGCTCGACCCATAAACGCTCAACACTGAGTTCGTATCCTTCAGCCTTGGCATCAAACATCAACTCAAGAAAGGCCGTCGATTTTTCACTAACCCGCTGCGAGCTAAACAAGTCAACTGCTCCTAACATGAAGGATGACTTTTTAGTTTCCAACGAACGGTTCGTAAGCGCAACATTGCCATATAGACTAAAATCCATCGCCTCGGCCATCGACGAAAATAGCAGGGCGCCCAGCGCCAGCACAATCTTGCTCGATCCAGAGCCAAATAAATGATTGCAGGTCATTGAATACTCGCTGAAAGAATTATTTTTTAGTCGCATACAATACATCCGCCCATTCTGTCTCGGGCCATGGGATGGCCCAAGCGAGCGGCCTGACGAAACCATTTGGCCGCCGCCGCGTTATCGCGGGTCGTGCCTAAACCTTGGCGGTACATTTCACCTAACCAGTATTGGGCCTCGGCATCACCACTTTGGGCAGCGGCTTGATACCAGATAAAGGCCGCATCGTAATCGCGGCGAACGCGCTTGCCTTGAAAGAAAATCTCGCCCAACTTCGATTGCGCACGCACATGGCCGTGCGACGCCGCACCTTCTAAAGATGAGATCGCTTGTTTAGAACGATCACTCCCTGTATCGCCCAAGGCGTCCATTCCCGCACTGTATAAGCCTTCAGGATCACCCGATATCTCCTGGGTGCTAGATTCCGGTTGCACCTGTTGCGGCTCCATTTGCGCTAAGGCCGTTTTGGCTGCCGCAACGCCACGCTTCGCGGCCTCTCGAAACAGGCGAGCACCGAGCTGCGGATTTTTTTCCACCCCGTAACCGGCTACATACAATTGACCGAGGACAAACAAAGCCATCGGATGTTCTTTACCTGCCGCTTTTCTAAGCCAAAACAAGCCCTTAGGAACGTCTTGGCCAATTCCCTCGCCCTTTAAATAGCGCACACCCAAGGCAAATTGGCCATCTAGATCATTGTCGGCTGGGGTCGGCGACGAGCTTGTTGTCGCAACGCGCATTAGACGACCCGTACTCGGCATATCGACGCGCTTTGGTTCTTTGAATTTAACTCTCGTTGGCGCCACACGTGTTGGCGACGTTTTAATTTTATTTGCAGCGACAACTGGCTTTGCCATCCGCGCAGGGCGGTGTCTAGCAGGCGTAGCTACCGGCTCCCGAAAGTTCGTTTCAGGCTCTTCGACGACCGGAGCGGCGACTTCGCTCGGCTCGGCTCGCGTATCGGCAACAATGGCATCCGCGCGCTGGCGCGCAACACGATGCCCGTTGTCAGCCGCCTTATTCAACCAAAAAAGCCCGGCGGCAACATTACGCCTGACCCCCATGCCCTCAGCTATCATCAGGCCAAGCTCATATTGCGCCCCCGGGTGATTTTGTTCCGCCGCTTTGCTATACCAACGGATAGCGTCATTGAGGGAAGCAGCGCCATCGCCGACTTGTCTTGACGCGTTGCCAAGCTGATATTGCGCCTCAACCTGACCCGCTTCGGCTGGAACTTGTAGCCAACGCCTGGCCTGCGCGATGTCACGCGGGACTCCATCACCGCGCAAATAGGCCAATCCAAGTTGAATTTGCGCACCCGAATGCCCTTGCTCGGCCGCGCGCAGATACCATTGCTCGGCTTGCGCCCCATCTTGTTTGACCAAGCGACCACGCCGATGCATTTCACCGAGTAAGAATTGCGAGCCGGCATCGTTTTGAACCTCAGCGCGCGAGCGCACGAGGTTATAGTCAAACGTGAGCGAAGAACCCGCTGCGGTATCACTCGCCTGGGCTGCCGTGAACACAATGCCGCTTAAGAAAATCGCTCGCGCGATTAGCATTTTCATATAGTGGACGCTACTACTCTTTAATTTCCCAACCCACCAACCTGCATTCAGTTCAATATCGTGCACTTGGCAAGTTGATGGCCGCCATTTGGACAGTCTAATCGACCGTTATGGGGGATAACTGGAATACAATAGCGTAGTCAAGCTTAACAGAGGCTTGTTAAACTGAGTCTAGACGCCAAGAAACAAGATCTTGCGCGCCACAAATCCAAAGGGCCCGCCCAACGTTTAATGCCGGAAATGACGCATTCCCGTGAACACCATCGCCATGCCGTGGGCGTTTGCGGCGTCAATAACCTCTTGATCACGCATCGAGCCACCGGGTTGAATGACAGCCACGATTCCCGCTTCTGCCGCCGCATCAATGCCGTCGCGAAAGGGGAAAAATGCATCGGAAGCCATTACCGATCCTGGCACGACAAGATTTTCCGCCGCCGCTTTGATTCCCGCAATTTTCGCGCTGTAAACGCGACTCATCTGCCCGGCACCGACGCCAATGGTTTGACCGTGGCGGGCGTAGACAATCGCGTTGGACTTCACTGTCTTTGCCACTTTCCAAGCGAACAGCAGGTCATCCATTTCCGGCGCAGTAGGCACCCGTTGCGTGACCACTTTAAGCGCCGCCTGGGTTACCATCCCGACATCTCGATCTTGCACGAGTAGTCCGCCCACCACGCGCTTGAAATCTAAGCCAGGCACAGCCGAAATTGTCCACATCCCGCAAGTAAGAACACGAATATTGGCTTTACGCGCCAAAATAGGCTTGGCTTCTTCGGCCACGCCCGGCGCGATGATCACCTCAACAAACTGCCGTTCAACAATAGCTTGAGCGGTTTGCGCATCAAGCGGACGGTTGAACGCGATGATACCGCCGAAAGCCGAGGTCGGATCGGTCAAATACGCGCGCTCGTACGCTTCCAAAACACCTACGTCGACGGCCACTCCACACGGGTTAGCATGTTTAACTATCACGCAGGCCGGGGCGTCAAACTGCTTAACGCACTCGAGCGCCGCATCAGTGTCGGCGATGTTATTGAAAGAAAGTTCTTTTCCTTGGATTTGCAGCGCGGTCGCCACGCACGGCTCTTTCACGCCCTCTTCAATATAAAACGCGGCGTTTTGATGCGGATTTTCGCCGTAACGAAGGTCCTGCGTTTTTACAAACTGCGTGTTAAACGTTCGCGGAAATTGAACAGGCTTACCCTCACCCAAGCGCGCGCCTAAATAGTTTGCAATAGCACCGTCATAGCGTGCCGTATGTTCAAACGCTTTTACGGCCAACGAAAAGCGCGTCGCATGAGACACGACGTTGCTTGCGGCCTGCATTTCATCCAGCACCGCTGCGTAATCGTCAGGATTGACGACGATGGTCACGGCGGCGTGATTCTTGGCGGCGGCGCGCACCATGGTCGGGCCGCCAATATCTATATTCTCAATCGCGTCATCTAACGTACACGCCGGATTGACCACTGTTTTTTCGAATGGATAAAGATTCACCACCACCAAATCAATCGGGCGAATCTGGTGTTCCTGCATGATTGCTTCGTCGATACCGCGACGACCTAATATGCCGCCGTGCACTTTTGGATGCAGCGTTTTAACGCGGCCGTCCATCATTTCGGGAAAGCCGGTGTAATCCGACACCTCGGTGGCGGCTACACCTTGCTCACTAAGCAAACGAGCAGTCCCCCCTGTTGAAAGTATCTCAACGCCCATTTGCTGAAGCCGACGCGCAAACTCAACCACACCGCGCTTGTCCGAAACGCTGATCAATGCACGCTTAATAACCGTCATATTCGCCTACTTCTTACTCTAAACCGTATTGCTTAAGTTTCTTACGCAGTGTGCCGCGATTTATACCGAGCACTTCAGCCGCACGGGTCTGATTGCCATGGGTATACTTGAGTACACTTTCTAACAACGGCAATTCGACTTCACTCATGACCATGTCGTAAAGCCCCGCAACATCATGACCGTGTAGATCGACGAAATAACGCGCAAGCGCTTCCCGTACACAACCCCCAATTTTGCCACCTGTCGCTGATGCATCGCTCATATATGCGTCTGCTTCTAACACCTTGTTTGCCCAAGCTGTCATGCCGCTTCGTCCTCACATTGAGAAGTCTGCCTAAATAACTCTGGAGACTGGAAAAATGCCTGTACGGCCACCAATTGTTTTGTCGCATTCTCAATCACGTTGACCCGCGCTCTAAACGCTTCGCGACCTCGCTGCG
>JANOTC010000603.1:0-2300 GCA_031416175.1 Gammaproteobacteria bacterium | reverse complement strand
AGCGCTTCGACCCCGAAGTCGTCATTGACGTAGCTACTCTAACTGGCGCGTGCGTTGTCGCACTCGGTAAATATGCCAGCGGCCTTTTCTGCAATCACCCACCGTTAGCGCGCGACCTCGAACAGGCAGCAGACACCAGCGGCGACCGCGTGTGGGAAATGCCGATCTGGGACGACTATCAAGAACAGCTCAAGAGTAATTTCGCCGACATGGCCAACGTCGGTGGGCGCGAAGCGGGTGCGATAACCGCAGCGTGTTTCTTAGCGCGGTTCACCAAGAAATTTCGCTGGGCGCATTTGGACGTGGCAGGCACGGCGTGGAATTCCGGTTCTGACAAAGGCTCCACAGGCCGACCTGTGCCATTGCTAACACAATATTTAATTGATCGTGCCAAACACAAGGCTGTCGTCTAATTTTAGTTCCCATAGTCACCACGGTCGGTAGGCTACCTGATCGTGGTGCCTAGACTAGCCTCACTACGCTCGGCACAATAATAGCGTCTGGCGGCATAATACTTGCTGCCGCTCTCCCAACTCAACAGGAATTGCTGCCATGACACGCGTTGATTTTTACGTTCTCAACGATGCCGCGCCGCAGAGCCGCGCGCTTTTTGCGTGCCGATTGATCGAAAAAGCCTACAAACTTGGCAATCGGGTTTTTGTGCGCGTCGCCGATGCGACACAAGAAAAACTCATGGACGACTTGCTGTGGACCTTTTCACACGGCAGTTTTGTGCCTCATTCCACGCTAACGGCCGACGACAATGACAGCCCGGTTAGAATAGGACTTGCGCCCCCAACCTCAGCAACACAAGACGTGTTAGTCAATCTAGCCGCCGACATGCCAAGTGCATTCGAAACGTTTGCACGTGTCGCAGAAATTGTCGCCCCTATAGAGCCCGCACGTAGCCAAGCGCGCGAACGCTTTCGTCAATATCGAACGCAAGGCTGCCAAGTTACTTCGCATGACGTCGGAAAATAAACGCGCATGACCGACGACGCCAAACTCAGTCGCGAGGCGATCGAACACAGTGTCGCCCAACTTCCTGACCAACCGTTCGCATTTGCGCCCCAAGATGACCTTCCCTTAGATGAATTCGCGCCGGAAGAAGTCGTGAGTATCACTCCCAACGTTCAGGATACGGCAGAAGATACATTTGACAACACCCTTGACGAATCTAATCTCGCCGCCATTGAAACAGACCCGGCGACCAATGAAATCTCGCCAAGCGCGGCCGCTGTGCCCGTATTAACTGACAGTGTCGCAACCATTACCCATCACGTCGTTCCTGAAGCGACCGTGCCGCGCACTCTGGAGGAAATTCCTGTGTTAACAGCAGACGCACCAAAAGCGGCTAATATGACTCAAAGCGGTATCGACGCCGACATGCTGGCAGAAATCGAAGGTTTTATGGCGGAGCTGGAAGCCGATGGAACTCTAAAACCTGAAGCAGTTGCACCCGCCGCCGTCACGCAAGATTCTGCAGATGACGATTTACTCGCGCTTGCCGAAGGTCTGTTAGACGATGACCAAGATCACCCACCCGCCACTGAAAATGACTTTCTCCCGGAACCTGAGGCAATGGCGGCGCCTGAGCCAACAAATGTCGTCGAATTGCCACTGCCTGACGAGACCTTTGCTACCAGCGCGCTGCCATCTGCCTTAATCGCAGAATCGGAACATTTGGTATCGTCGGATGTCGCCGACATTGACATAAATATTGATCCGTCCGAAATCGCGGCGATGAGCGCTATGTTTGCGGCCGCTACATCGGCTCCACCCACACCCATGCCGACAGCACTGGCAGCACCTCT
Source organism: Gammaproteobacteria bacterium (assembly GCA_031416175.1). Lineage (GTDB taxonomy): Bacteria > Pseudomonadota > Gammaproteobacteria > S012-40 > S012-40 > JANOTC01. The sequence goes on along the minus strand of JANOTC010000603.1, from coordinate 486 downwards.
TTCTAACATCGACGCACCCATTATGACTGTCACGCAGGCTGCGCCACCGGCAGCACCCCGCCAAGTCGCGACGATGGGCAACCAAGCGTCATCATTTAGCCTCAATATACCGTCCGAATTGCACGCGCAATTGTCGAAGAAAATTGATCAGTTAGTCGTTGAGGCCGCCACCTCGATCACTAACGAATTGCAAGTGCAGTTGTCCGAACGTGTTGAACATTTATTGCAACAAGCCATAGAAAATGCGTTACCTGTGCTAATCGAAAACATGGTGCTCAGCCTTCGTTCCGAAGTACGCGGCCACATTCGAGAGCAATTACCAATTATCGTGAATGATGTGCTGGCGAAAACGCGTCTAAGCAGTGAGTAAATGCCCATTTAAGGAGGCGAATCGCGGTCGACCCTTAGTAAATATTAAGAAACGGTTTGGTATACTCCGTAGATGAACTGCCCACGTAGCGTCATTCTGCTATTATTGATTGGACG
>JANOTC010000602.1:0-19422 GCA_031416175.1 Gammaproteobacteria bacterium | reverse complement strand
GCGCCGGTCGAGATTGGCGGAAATCTACTTGTGTGTTGACGTGGGGATTGAGCGTGTGTGACCATTTAATGTTATGACATCGCCGACCTGAACCCTTCTCGTCTCCACAAAGGAGCCGCAATTGACCGCGAACTCTAACAGGCCGTTCGAATTTTCATAGTAAAACGCGGCGCCGCGCGCAACTTCACCAAAAGTACGCGCTTTCTCGTAGTGCTGCCCAGCGAGATTCAATCGCGCAGTATTTGCGACGGACGTTGCGCGGATTCCAGTGACCGCGTTACCGAAGTGATCAGTGTAAATAATCTGCCAAAGGTCGTCGGCCGAACTGGGCGTCAATGCATGCGATGAAGCTTTAGCCACCTCTTCAGGCGAACAGCCATTCGCCAAGCGCGCTGCGATAGGTGCAAATAAATCGCGACCGTGAAAAGATGCCGACAAATGCGCCGGCCGCCACGTGATGTCAAAGTATTCGGCGCCTTGCATTCTTGCGGCCATCACGTCAAAAAGACCATTACCCGGCCCCACGAACCATCGGCCCTGCAAACGTACCATGACCGGTTGGCGTTGTTCGGTGCCGACGCCCGGATCAACGACGCAAAGAAAAACGGTGCCGATGGGGAATTCGCGCCAATAGGCGTCCAGCAAATGGGCCGATGCAAGGGGGTTGAAACTGGGGGCATCACAAAACAGATTTAATACCGGCACATTCGGCGCGTTTTTGTGTAAAACATTGATCATTTGCGCGACATACGGCCCGCGCCAGCCAAAATCAGTGAAAAGTACGATCATTAGGGTAGTTCCTGGGTTGGGGGCGAGGTGGTCGGTCGGAGAGACAACCCTATTCGAGAATAGCGGCGTGTCGCGTTCGGCGCAACCAAACGGGGCGGGGGCGCACTTGATAACAGGTGTTGGAATTGGTACTTTGCTTCCTAGTCTTTCAGGTTTCATCGGTAAGTTCTTCATATGGATGAGTTTCAACTAGAGTCTTGGCATTGGTGGGCGCTTGGCCTTATTGCGGTGGTGTTGGAAGCGATGCTGCCGACGGGTTTGTTCGCCGGAATGGCTATTGCGGCATTATTCGTCGGGTTCGTGTTGTCGCTGGTACCTGAACTCAGCGTGCCATTGCAATTGGTGATGATGACGGTGGGCACGTTGGGGTTGCAAGCACTAATACGCAAGTTCTTCTACCGGAAAACGGCGGACGACGATATACCGATTGAAGAGCGTGTGCGCGACATCATGGGCAAAGAGTATGAATTACAAATGGCCATTCAAAACAATTTCAGTGAACTCGAAATCGACGGTGTTCATTGGGAGATTAAAGGGCGAGATCAAAAGGAAGGCACGCACATACGCGTGATCGGCTTGGACGGTCACATGTTAGTGGTTATTCCATCACGATTTTCTGAACAGGAAGCCCAAGATGCGGCGCTAAAATAAGGTGCGCTTTTCCTCAAGTCCCTTAAGGCGTTGGCCTAATGCGTTTTTGCTCCAGGCTAGAAAGGTTTGATGGCGGGCTGAGAGGCGGCGCGTGGGTGAATAAACCAATGAAACGGGCAGCGGCTCAGGGCTCAATTCGCGAAGTAAAATTGTGATCTGACCGGCGGCCACCGCATCTTGAATTTGGTATGACAAGAAAACACCCACGCCAATTCCGTTGACACAAGCCGAAATGGCCGCTTCGACGTTGTTAGTAGAAAAGCGAATCCGGTTGAGTTTGATGTCATGGCGATTGGTAGAATTACCTAAGGTAATATAGCTGTTAGGCGTTAAGCTCACATTTTGTATAAATGGCATTTTCGCTAAATCACTTGCCTGGGAAACGGGTGCATAGGCGTCAAGCAAGCTGGGCGCCGCGCAAAGGTATTGTCGAACTGATCCAACCTCGGTTGTGATGAGGTCAAGTTTGGCAACCGGGCCAATGCGAACAGCGATATCAATGCCTTCTTCAACCAAGTCGACCACCCGATCTAACAATAAAAGTGTTGCTGTCACGTCCGGGTATTGCGCAAGGTAGCCGTTTATGACAGGACTGACATGCAATTGTCCAAATAATACCGGCGCTGTGATCCTAATATTGCCCGTTGGCTCTTTGCGGCGATCACGAAAGATATCTTCTATTTCAGCGATTTCACCGAGCACATGGCGGCAGGTCTCAACATACAGTCTACCTTCTTCTGTGAGGCGCACCCGCCGCGTAGTTCGGTCGAATAGGCATACGCCCAAGTGCTGCTCAGTGGTTGCTAGTACCCTGACAACGGTGGGAAGGGAGGTCTCTAGAAAATTGGCCGCTGCCGTAAGACTTCCTTTTTCGGCGATGGCCAATACCGTTCTCATGTTTTGAACAATGTCCATCAGCCCATCTTTACTCCAAATAATGGAGTAGTTATATCAGTAAATGGTCATTTATTCCAATTGTGTAGAGGCATACGCTACTCACACCCGCCAATCGTGTCGGGCCTCTACCAAGCCAAAGGAATAACTTATGGGCAAAATTGCAGTGGTGATAATGTCGGATCCCAATTCAGGATTGGAAGAAGCGCTGGGTCGATGCTTCAATGGGTTGGCAGTTGCCTACGATGCAAAACAGCGGGGCGACGATATCACAGTGCTATTTCAAGGCACAGGTACGCGCTGGACAGGGCTGATTACGGCCAAGACACATCCCGCTAACGGGTTGTATGAGGCAGTAAAAGACAAAATCGCAGGCGTTTCTTGCGCCTGTTCAGACGTTTTCGGCGCGCGTGAGACAGCGCTCGCTAATGGATTTACGCTCGTTAAAGAGAGTATGGTTCCTGGCACGAGCGGCTTCCCCAGCCTTGCCACTCTTGCGACCCAAGGCTATTGCATCGTGACGTTCTAGCGGTTACGCGCTCGCGGGTGAATGCCGTGGGCGCTACTTTGACGGGTGCCTTGTATGTCCAATCTAACTCCGTTTCATGCCGAGGAACGCCATGTGCAAGCGATAGCCGGGCAGGTAGCCCGTGCGGACAATAGCGGCAGAATGATTGCTAACACAATTATGGCCGGAGCGTGGACGTTCCTGGAAGAACAGTCTATGTTAGTATTGGGAAGTTGGAATGGCCAGCGGGATGTTTGCGCGTCCCTGATGGTCGGTCAACCCGGTTTTGCACGCACGGTTGATGGCAGCCAAGTGATCATAGATACTGCGGAAAGTCTTGTCGGCTTGGATGATCCCTTGTGGGAGAATGCCAAGAACAATGGACGTGTTAGTCTGCTCGCTATAGAGCTCACGACTCGCCGACGGCTGCGCATAAATGGCCAGGTGGTAGCGTTACCCAATGGTGCGAATGAGCGAAGTAGGCTGGAGATTAAGGTAGAGCAGGCGTACCCGAATTGCCCAAAATATATTCAACGGCGTGTCTTGCGCGCCGGTACACTCGTTCCGAGCACCCTTGCTTCGCAGCTTTTTACTCAATTGAGCGATGAGCATGTGCAACTAATTAGCAACGCCGATACCTTTTTTGTCGCAAGCGTTCACTCAAGTGCCGGGACAGATGTATCTCACCGAGGTGGGAAGCCCGGATTTGTTAACGTTGTCTCGTCACGTCAATTGCGCATTCCAGACTACGTCGGCAACAGTATGTTCAATACGTTGGGTAATATTCATGCTAGCGGTATCGCCGGATTACTCTTTATCGATTTTACTGGGTGGCGACAATTGCAAATCATCGGCGACGCGCGAATTGATTGGGCTAGCCAAACGCCATCAGCGCAACGTTATTGGAACGTGGATGTTAGACAGGTTCGCGAATCTTGGCTTCCGGAGGGATTGACGTGGACCTATGTGGATGCATCGCCGTTTAATCCGTTTCTATGAAACGGAGTCGGGTGCATTGATGGACGTACTCATACTTGTTTCTGCCTGGATTCTCTACTTTATTCTGCATTCCGTCCTCGCGTCCTTGATCACCAAGCAGTGGGTGGCGAAGCGGTGGCCCCATTTCATGCCAGCGTATCGGCTAGGATTCAATCTGGTCGCAATCCTTTTGTTGGCGCCAATTTTCTGGTTAATGCACAGTCACGTTTGGCCCTCGGTTTGGCAGTGGCAGGGTGTTGCCAAGGTGCTCGCAAACATCGTTACTGTGTTGGCCGTGATCGGTTTTATTTGGTCGCTCAAATACTACGATTTGCAGGAATTTATGGGTTTTCGGCAATGGCGTGCGCACGTTACGCAACCCGAAGACCAAGAACATTTACAGATCTCGCCGCTCCATCGGTTTGTTCGTCACCCGTGGTATTTTTTCGCCATCGTCATTTTATGGTCGCGTGATTTGGATTTGGCACAATTCATTTTGAGCGCATTGGGCACCCTCTATTTTATCATTGGCTCACGCATGGAAGAACAGAAGTTGCTGGTTTACCATGGGGATCGCTACCGCCGTTACCAGCAACGCGTACCGGGATTGTTTCCTTTGCCGTGGAAATTCTTGTCCAAGGCAGACGCGAAATTGCTTGCGAAATGAAGGAGTCCAATTTAATGTTGAGCGCGCAAACCGGGAGGGCGTAAACATGGGTGCACAGTGGAAAACAAAGGTGAAAGAAGCCGCGGCCAACGTAAAGGGGCGCGTGTTCACCAAGTTAGCAAAAGAGATTATGGTCGCCGCGCGCGCCGGTGCCGATCCTGATCTGAATCCGCGCCTGCGAATCGCAATCGAACAAGCCAAAAAGGCGTCGATGCCACGTGAAACGGTTGAGCGCGCGGTCAAGAAAGGGGCAGGGCTACTGGATGCCGGCGTGCACTACGAAAAGCTTACCTATGAAGGCTTTGCGCCGCACCGTGTGCCCGTCATCGTCGAATGTTTAACCGACAACGTTAATCGCACCATATCGAGTATCCGTTCGTTGTTTCGCAAAGGGCATTTGGGCGCAGCGGGTTCCGTGTCTTGGGATTTTGATCATGTTGGCATGATCGAAGCCACGCCTGCAAAACCCGGCGCAGATGCCGATCTTGCTGCCATTGAAGCCGGTGCGCGCGATCTGGAACCGTCGGAAAATGGCGGAACCTTGTTCTTAACAGATATCACCGAGTTGGACGCGGTTAGTCGTGCCTTGCCGAACTTTGGCTTTACTGTGCAGTCGGCGGAATTAGGCTATCGGCCTAAAAATCCGGTCACGTTGGGTGAGGCAGAGTTGGCGGAAGTGGAAGCCTTTTTACACGCCATGGACGGAGACGATGATGTCCAGCATGTGTTCGCTGGTCTGGCATAACGTATAAAGTAGGCATGAATGACGGCAGATGCTCGCGGATGTTGTCCCAGAGCATCTGCCAGTCTAGCACAGCACGTACAAACAATTAGTCGCCGATGGTTGTTAGCACGTTGTTATTGTTAACGACTGCAAACTCTACCCGATCTCCTACACTTGGCGGCGATCCATTGGCAATTTTGACCTGAATACCGCCGATACTGACTACATCACCGACTACCGACATCACTTCACCTTGAATGGTCGCAGGCTCATTTTCTGGCTCGACACGCTCCAATTTGCCAATTATCCATTTCGTGTCCACCCGATACGCTTTCACCTCAACGCTTTCGTTGGCGCTGAGATTAGCGACAATGAACTGCCGAATGCGCGTTGCACATGAACCGCAATCGTCTTTGAAAAGGGTCAAGGCATCAATATAAAATGTTTGGCCTAAAATAGTCACCGTCTTATTGACCGCTTGAACTGAGTCGATTCTCGCTTTAATTCTCAAAGACGAGGCGTGTCGTTGTTTGATTTCTGTTTTCGATGTCAACGCGCCATCGTCGTCAAATTCACCTTCTATTTCCAATTTCTGTCCAGCGCGGAGGCTGCCAATGACGGAAGGTGACACGCTTATCAATTGCCCGTTCACTGTTATCTGATTGGTGCCCGGATTGACGTTAGTAATAATGCCTTCGAGCTTTGTGTTTTCGCCTTTTTTGCCGTCGATACGGCGGTGGTCCTTTTTTGCCTCGACGGCGGACGCGATCAATGTGTTGGCAACGATTTCCTGCGTGCTTTTTACTTCGACAAAAAGTGATGTAGTTAAGCTCGCTGCGGTCACGTTTTTAAACTGAGCCGTACTGAAATCCACCGTCAGGCTACCCATCTTGAACGTCTTAGCGACCAAATTAATATCGCTGATGACACCTTTGGTCTCGATCTCAACGTTGCTAAAATTCGCGCTCTTCAACTCAACACGGGTGGCTGTAATATTCCCGCCAGGCGCAGTAAACCCACTCACTTCCACCACCGCTCCGACCGGTGTGGCACCAATGGTGGCGTAAAGCCCTTTGTTAAAAGACTCAAATACGGTCGCGGCGTCCACGTTAACCGTGTGACCCATGACATTGAGTGTGCCCACGCCGTTCGTGAGCGCCTTGGACAATACAACGCCGTCCGCATCGTCGGCGAATTCAATATGTGTTGCGTCACCGGCCTTGCCATCATTGCGCACAGCACCGCGCACACTCACCACCATGCCAACTTTGAGTTCCGATTCGTTCGAACTATTTCCTTCGACCGTGAATACACTTTTTGTGTTAGTAAAGAACTCGATACCGTTAACGAACACGCTGCCAAAATTGGTAATGGTCCCCACCGCAACAGGCGTGGGGAGTTTGGGTATATCGGTGTTCGATTCCGTACCGCCCGTGCCGGTTTCGCCGCCACCGGCACAGCCTGCAAGCAGCACAACGACTGCAATGGAATTAAATAAAAATAAACGCGCCGACCTGTTCATATTATTTCTCCACCGCCTCATCATCTTCGAAATAGTAGATGCCTATCCCCGCTGCTTTACGCCCGGTTCCGCCGCGTGTTGGATTGACATCACGGTCGTTAGGCGCCATTTTTTCGTCCATTTTTTCTAATAGAGATTGTCCGTGTTTGCGCACCAATTCGCGCAATTCCGGAATGTACTCTTCAGGTAGATTGTCATAGAACACTTTGCGTTGAAAAAATGCCACGGGCTTCTTGTCATAGATGTTATGGTCGATGGTGGCGATTAAACCGGCCACATCCCGCCCCAATATTTGCAATTTTTCGCCTTCACTGGTGTGCGGAATGTACGCGCGCACTATCAGGCGCAAGGATTCGTCTGGCAGTTTCTCCACCACGCCAACTTGCAAAAGCTCGTCGAGCACGGCACGCGGCGGCACATCCCCACTGTATTCTTTGACCAATTCGCTGAAACTAATCGGCCCGCCATCAAATTGAAGGTTGATCGACTCATCGGGACCCGCCGCATAACGGCTGTCATGTACCCAGCCGTAAACCACGCGCGCGGCGCGATGATATTTAGCAACGCTGACTTTGTCAGATTGTTCATCCAGATTTTTTAGCCGACTCACTTCCTTGCGAGTAAGGCCCGTGATCGTAGCAACTCGTGAGTCGCTGGCTTTTCGGCCAGGCACGCCAAATTCTTTGAAGGCCACTTCAACATAGGCTTGGCGGGCGATTTCGGCAAACACCCCAAACGGGATGCCGTTGCGCAGCAGTAAGCGCACCAGCGGCTTGAATAGCCGTAAGATCGCTTTAAAAAGTGCCTGTTGTTGCGTGTCGGCGCTCATAACATGTCCGGTAAAACTAAGTTAGATTAGGATAATTCTTCCAATCGTGGCTTGCGTCAACCTTTTGTTCCTTCGTACAGCGATAGGTTCACTTAAAATATGGCCATCCTTGGCCAGCGGTTCCTTATCTCGGCGCAAATCGAATCGATGTTTAGTCGTCCAAGCCACCCTCGGAATTGTCACTCTTTACACTCGCCGAGCTAGCCGTGAATACGCTGTTCGTGAAAGTGCCACGCAACTTAACGCGTTTGCCTACAACTAAGGTCGTGTTAGTGTTAGTGATTGCGCTAATGTTCACCGAAATGCCAGCGACCGTTATCGTCCCTGAACCCACCGATCCCACCGCTTGAATAATGGCATTGAGTTCGACCGGGTCGGTCGATGCATTGACACGCTCAAACTTGGTGGCGATCCAGGCGCCGTTAGCGTCTTTGAACGCGCGAATCTTAACGCGTTGTCCAGCCGCCAGGTTCGTTACGCCAAAGTGGCGGACCGCATCATGACCGTCTTCCTTACGTTTGTCCTGTGTCAACGTATCGTTGCCGAGTTTAATGACTTGGCCCATGATCGTGACAGTTCTATTTGCCGTGTCGACGCTATCCAAATTGCCTTCGAAGCGAATATTTGCTTCGGGAACGAACTTGATTTCCTTGGCAATGATATTGCCATCCGCATCGGCGGTGACTTCGATCTTAACGCGAACGCCGACCACCAATTTGTCGACTGTTCCACCCTTGTACTCGGTGGATGTGGCTAATCGGATCACTTGTCCATTCAGCATGAAACTCGCGATACCCGTCGTCGTGGTAGGCGCGGCAGTCACAATGCCTTCCAATTCCATGTGTTTGTCTTTTTCGAGCTTATGGCCCTTCTTGCCGTTGCCCTTGAGTTCAATTTTCGACGCAATGAGCTGCCCACTGACGTTGGCGCCTGCTGAGCTATGAACTTCCACAAAAAGTCCGTTTGCTAACGTAGTAGACGTGATACGTTCCAACAGGGTCGTGTCAGAGAAAATAACTGTTAAGCCGCCGATGACGAACGTCTTTGCGGTCGCATCTAAACTTGCAATGACACCTTTAAGTTCAACCGTATCGGTGCTGCCTCGGATGGCTTTCTTAACTTCCACGCGAGTCGCTAAGATGGAACCCGTTCCGGACGAAAATCCGCTGATTTCAACGATATTGCCAATCGCGATTTGGCTCATGCTTGTAATGGCCAAAACCTTGCTTTCAAACGCCGTATTCGCGTCGAGGGTCACGGTTTGGCCCATCACGACCATCGTCCCGGTTCCATTCGCGTCGAGGTTAATGACGCTAACGTAACCTTCGACTTCATCGGCAAAGGCGACGGATTTGGCGACACCCGTGGTGCCATCGGCATTAATGGTGCCTTCCAAGGTAACCAACATGCCGATCTTAAGGTCGGATTCTGCGGCGGTGGTACCGTCCAGGCTGACCGTACTGCCACCCGTTTCGTATTTGACACCGTTGACGAAAACACTTCCAAAATTAGTGATAACGCCGGAGACAACCGCCGATTTCGCGGCAGGCGCGGCGTCGTTCGCACTGTCGTTGCAGGCGGTAATGCCAAGGGCGGAAATAACGGCGAGGCTAGCAAATGAAAGGCGGAATGAATTCATGTTCGTGCTCCGAGTGCGTTTTAAAGCGAGGTTGGGAATTATTTCCCAACCTTCTGGTTTGAATAGTAGCTAAAAATGGCTTCAGTGGCAACCGGCGTTACAAATTTTTGCGATCTAGTTCTCATTCACGCCGGTAAATTACTTTGACTGCATAATAGGTATCGTCCTCAACGACGCGAAACAGACGGTCAATATTGGGATGTGCGCCGGGATTGTCGAGTGCATGCACCGTGTGTTCGCTGAACAGTTGTAGACCCTGTTTAGCCGCCGATGGACCAATCCCGCCGAAATCCAGCGCCATTTTGTAATACACGGCCACCGAGCCGCTTTGCCCTGGCTTGTTTTCGATAACAGCGGCGGGTTCCGTTTGGGTGCCTTCATAGAGTTCTAACGCGGCTATTTTTTCCACAGAAGGAAGTCGGGTCAGGATATCGCTGAATTTATTCATTAGGCAGTGCTCATGCTGTTTTACAGAGGCGCGACTATAACGCACAATGTGGCATGCCCGCACCTTGCGGTAGGCAGATATATGTTCGTTTAATTCAAAGAGGAATCGCATGAACTTCAAGAACGTCGAAGTTAAGAAAAAGGCCAATGTTTATCACGCCGGAAAAGTGACCAGTCGGACCGTCTTAATGCCGACCGGCGAAATGAAAACCTTGGGTGTTATGTTGCCAGGCACCTATCGTTTTAATACCGATGCGCCGGAAGTGATGGAATTGGTGCAAGGTCAATGTCGCGTTAAGTTGGCCGATAAACCAGTCTGGAGTGATTATGGCGCGGGCGAAAGTTTTAGCGTGCCGGCGGGTTCACATTTTGAAATCGAAGTGATCGAATTATTGGATTATGTGTGTCATTTCGGTTAAGTCGTCAATCATTCCAGATTGATTCAGTTTACAAAGACTATACTGCATGAGGCTAGGCTAGGCTTGGCGAATTGAGTTGAATATTCTTCAATAATGGACGGGAGGACTTATGCAAAGATTGGCGTTACGTTCGAAATGGATTAAGAACACGGGTGGTAGACGTGCACTTTTACTAACAGCGGCGGTCGCGATTGCGTGTTTGCCGTTGGCCAGCCAGGCCGCGACCGAGGACAATTCAGTTAAGGTGGAAGAAGTCCCGTCTGCCGAAGAAATCGTCAAGCGTTGTGATAATAAATATCCCGGCGATGATCAACAATCGCAATTGACCATTAAACTCAAAGACCAAGCCGGAAACGAGCGCACGACCGTTTATCGGCGCTATTGGAAGGATTACAAAGGTCGTGAAGACGTGTCCGATAAAATGGTGCTTTTTACCGTTTATCCGCCGGATGCACAGGACACCGCCTTTATGCGCGTGGCCTATTCCTTGGAGTCTAACAAAAGCGCGGACCAATGGATTTACTTGCCTGAATTGAAGAAAATCCGCCGTGTGGCGGTACGTGACTTGGGCGATAGTTTCTTAGGCTCAGATCTCACCTACGGCGATATTACGCCGCGCCGGGTTGATGACGATGAGCACAAGTTTCAACGCATCGACACCGACGCGCAAGGCAAGCAATATTTTGTTGTGAGCAGCGTGCCTAAGGAGTCTACCTCCATTTACAGTCGGAAAATTTCGCATTTCTTGAAGACAGACAACTTGGACGAGTGCGTCAAGGTTGGTGTGGATTATTACGACAAGAAAGGCGCTTTTTTGAAACGTCAGGCGCTGAAATGGCAAAAAATTGGCAACGCGTCGGTGTGGGACAATGTTACGGTTGAGAATGTGCAGTCGTTTCACACCTCGTTTTTCGATGTCAAAAAGGTTGAAATCAATAAAGGTGTTGATGACGACTTCTACAGCGAGCGCCGCTTAAGTCGCGGCCTGAAGTAGCTTATTGCCTGTGCGCAGTTACGTACCTATGCCTGCGCGAATTTGATGGTTAACGTGTTTGGTAAGGTTAATTTAATCGTTAGCGTGTTTAATAACACCATCGAACCGGCCCAATATTTGACTAAAAATAGGCAGGGCAAGAAATCATTTCAGCGCGTGGGCGTGACTAGAAATGACGGATTCGACGGCGAAGCAACAGCGGGCTGGCTTTACCTCGGATGGAGAGTGATAGGGACCAAGGTGAGTTGAAATACTCAAAAAATCGCAGCCGATTAAGAAAAAAAGAGTTACGCCGCACCGAAGCGGGAGTCTGAAAAGGCTCTCGCTTTTTGTTTTGGGTGTTTCAAAGTTTCACGCAAACAAGAATTGTTAGATAACTCTACTCCAAATTCTCCCAGGGTCGGTCAGATTCTTGATGGGATTTGGCTTTATCAACGCACAAATTTCGTCGACGAACATGTTGTACATCGTGTGGGAGACAGGCGGAAATCGTACTTTTAAGCATTCCGCATACTATTTCGTTGACTCGTGGTCGAATGTGAACGGGCTATCTTTGACTCTTTTCCTCCTTCCGAAACTCCCACGGCGGCGTAGGATCCGCATCAATCCACAAACCCAATTTATTTTCTGCTGCGTCCGTCTCGGCCTTAGCGTAAGAAGTACGGTCTTCAGTCGGCTGATCATTCTCGTATTGTTTATAATGCCAAGCTAAACCCGCCTTAATTTGCTCAAGATTAACGTCAACACCATCGCTGACCACTTTACTAATATTACGGCCGTAACGATCTGTTTTACCTAACACGACATCTACTTTATGCCCAGAGATCATTGTTGAGAGTGACTCCTTGGACTTTTGTCCAAACGCCTGAGTTTTCTCTGGCGCGTCTATGCCGGCGAGGCGTATTTTGTGTTGCTGTTTTGCGCTATCGAGAACGGTAATAGTGTCGCCATCGTTAACGGAGATAACTTCGAATTGATGGGAATTCTCGACTTCCAAGCAGCCGGATAAGAGTAAAACGAAGGCGCCGACCGCACTCCAGCGTGTGAATGTGCGGTCGGCGATTGTAGCAAGTTCGCGAAATATCAAGCCAGTTTTACCCAGCCATCATCGGGATGAAAGCCTCTGCCATGCGTTTGTTCCAGTTCCTGAAGCCGCGAAGTCATGCTGCGCACGCCAAAGTGACGAGCATGGTGTAACGGACCCCCTCGAAACGGCGCGAAGCCAGTGCCGAAAATAATGCCGGCATCGAGCCAGTCTTCGTTGGCGACGACACCCTCGCGCAAACACGCCACCGATTCGTTTAGCATGCGTCCGATCAAGCGATCCGTGACCTCCGATGGCGCTTTGCTTACGCTGCCAGACTCGCGCTTTTTGCCGTGGTCATAAAGGTAAAATCCCGTGCCCGTCTTGGCGCCTAAATTACCGTCTTTTACTTTCGCACGTAAACTTTCCGGCACTTTAATGTCGAGCTTTTGGGACAATATTTCCGCTACGGATAGGCAAATATCTAAGCCAACTGTATCGGCCAAGTGTAGTGGTCCCATCGGCATGCCGAAATCCAACGCGGCTTGATCAATCGCTTGGGCGGTTAAGCCTTCCTCGTGCAAAATGACGGCCTCTAACATATAAGGCATCAACACGCGATTGACCAAAAATCCAGGTGCGCTACGAACGGGTAAAGGCAGGCGATCCAGTTGTCCGGCGAAAGCGGCCGCACGCTGTGCTGCTACGGGGTCGGTGTTAGTGCCCGACACAATTTCAATCAATGGCATTTGCGATACAGGGTTGAAAAAATGCAGACCTACTAATCGGCCAGGATTGGCTAAAGCCGTGCTTAATATTTCTAACGGAATGCTCGACGTGTTCGTGGTGAGTAAAGCGCTAGGTTTGAGTTTAGGTTCAATGTCTCGGTAGAGCGCTTGCTTGGCTTCCACATTTTCGATAATGGCTTCAATGACGATGTCTGCTTTGGACAGGCCTATTCCTTTAATGTCAGGTAGCAAACGGTCCATGATGGCGGTGACGAGACGCTTTTCCTTGTACTTTTTTTCGAACAAGCTGTGCGCCCGTGCAAGGGCTTTGGCAATGACTTCAGGTCGGCGATCTTGCAAGGTAACGTTTAGTCCGCGCATCGCGCACCAGGCGGCGATGTCGCCACCCATCACGCCCGCGCCGATCACGTGAACGTGTTTCATTTTCTCGCCCGTGCCCTTGCCGAGTGCTTTGAGTTGCTCACGTAACATGAACACGCGTACGAGATTCCGCGCGGTGTCACCGACGACTAAGTCAGCGACAGATTGCGCTTCAGCGGCCAGCATGGCCGAGGGGTTTCCACCGTGTTTGGCCCATAAATCTATGAGTGCATACGGCGCGGGATAATGATCGCGTCGCGCTTTTTTGGCGACTTGTCCGCGCATGGCGTGGGCAAGGAACGGGCGCGCAAACGTGGAATTGCTTAGCCGTTGCAGGGTCGTCGCGCGATAAGGCGTGGGCTGTTCCAGCAGTACCTTTACCGCCGCCCCTTTGAATTGGCGCGTGGGCACGGCGAAGTCGATCAAATGCATTTTTTTCGCTTTGCGTGCGTCAACGGTGCGGCCTGTTAACATTAGGTCCATCGCGGCGGGCGCGCCTATTAAACGCGACAGGCGCATAGTGCCGCCAAAGCCAGGGTGAATGCCAAGTTGCACTTCGGGTAAGCCAATTTTGGTGTTAGGCCCATCCTCCGCCACACGGTAGGTGCAGGCGAGCGCTAGCTCGAATCCACCGCCTAAACAAAAGCCGTGGATGAGTGCCAGGCTAGGGTAGGGCAGTGCTTCGATTCGGTCCATTACGGCTTGTCCGCGCCGAATGTGTTTAACGCCCATTTCAACATCTTTAATTTGAATAAATTCTTTAATATCCGCACCGGCGATAAAACCGTTGGGTTTGGCCGAATCAATGACTAGACCTAACGGTGTTTCGCCTCCCGAATACTCTTCCAGTAAGGCAGATAGCTCGTCGAGCACGTCGGCAGACAAGACGTTAGTCGTGGCATCGGCTTTGTCTAAATGCGCCCAGAGGATGCCGTTCTCGTCCTTTTCCGCTTTCCAGTTTCGATATATTTTGACGCTGTTCATGGCATTACCTCGCGACGTTTTCGACCAGCATTGCGCCACCTTGGCCGCCACCTATGCAGAGGCTGGCCATGCCACGTTTTGCCTGTTTGCGCTTCAGGACGTGCAATAAATGTAAGACAATACGTGCGCCACTGGCGCCAACGGGGTGGCCAATACTAATTCCGCCTCCATCTATGTTTAATCGACTGGAGTCAATAGTTCCCAACGTCGAATCAAGGCCTAATTGGTCTCGGCAATATTTGGGATCTTCCCAGGAACGCACGCACGCCAACACCTGGGCGGCGAACGCTTCGTTAATTTCCCAATAATCGACCTCATCCACATTCAATTGTTGTCGCATCATAATAGGCGCCATGGCGTGTGCCGGTCCTAAACCCATTTGGGCAGGGTCTAGCCCGGCCCATTGGCTGTCGATGATGCGCCCAAGGACGGGAAGTTGGTGGCGATCCACCGCGTCTTCGCTGGCAAGAATTAACCAGGCCGCCCCATCGGTTACTTGGGCGCTGTTTCCGGCCGTAACTTTACCAAAGTGGGTGTCGAATACGGGCTTGAGCTTGGCCAGATTGGCCATGTCCGAGTCGCGCCGTAAGCCGTCGTCGTCCTTGTAGTGTTGGCCTTTGTTATCATAAATAATTTCGGTTTCTGAGGCATAACCCTTATCTTGCGCTTGGGCGAGGCGACGGTGGCTTTCCGAGGCAAATTGATCCATTTCTGTACGGCTAATATCAAACCGATACGCCAATTGTTCGGCGGTTTGCCCCATGGACATCCCGACGATAGGGTCACTTAATCCGCGCAGTAAGCCAATCACGGGTGTTAAATGCTTGCCGCGTAAGCGCAACAAAAATTTGAGTTTATCGCGGGGCGTTTTTGCCTTGTAGAAATCGGCCAACCATTCAACCATGGTCTGATTGAACAGCACGGGCGCGTGGCTCATCGCCTCGACGCCGCCAGCTAACACTAAATCCGCGCGACCGCTGGCGATATTTTGCGCTGCATTGTCGATAGCCTGCATACCCGATGCGCAATTGCGTTGCACGGTGAAGGCCGGTACAGATTCACCGCAGCCGAGTCGTAGCGCCGCTATTCGCGCAATATTAGCCTCATCGGGTCCTGGCATAACGCAGCCGAGAATGACTTCGTCAAATGCCGTGGGCGCAAATGGCTGCCGTTGCAGTAATACGCGACCGGCGGCAACCGCGAGATCGGCAGCGTGAAATGCGCCGGGTTTACCCCGTGCCTTGAGAAACGGCGTGCGGGCGCCGTCAACTACGTAAACGGGTTTACCCGTTAACCCTGCGTTTTTGCTGCCCATGCAATTCCTCCTTTCGCTCGTGACGGAATTCGTCCGAGGCAAAATCGTCGACCTTGATGATTTCCTGTCTGATAGCATAGAAGCGGCGCAGGAAGTCCGCTTGATTTTGATCAATTAATTGAAACTCCAACGCTTCGGCCACTTGCCCTAAGAAGTCCACAGCCGTGAGCGTTCCTTCTTTGCGCGCAACGTGTAGGCGTTTTTCCAATTTATCGGCTTCGTCTGCCATGGTTAATGCCGTATTCAAACGGCCGACAGGTTCTTCAAGGGCCATGGGTAAAAAAACGCCATGAACGAGACGATTACGTGCTTCACTGGGAGCGAGAATCAGGCGCGCAACGGCGTGTCCAAGCTGATCTGAAGGTGCGTTATGGATGCGTCCGAAAGGGAAGATTATCCACTTCAGAGTGCGTGCGACTGCTCGGTTTGGAAGATTCTGCAGAATGCCGATCAACGCTTCCTGAGCAATGAATAAGGTGTCCGCCATCGCCCAATTCAGTAGATCGACATCTTCGGCTTTACGGCCTTGGTCCTCAAATCGTTTAATCGTGGCGGAGGCCAAATAGAGTTGGCTGAGCACATCGGCAAGGCGCCCCGAGATTTTTTCGCGGCGCTTGAGCGAACCCCCCAAGGTTAACATGGCGGCATCCGACACCAGCGCGAACATGCTCGATAGGCGGGTAACTTGTTGAATGTGTCGACGCGTAATGTCACTGCCCGGCGCCATGACAAAACGCGCGCCGGTGATGCCTAACACGAGACTGCGCACCGTGTTGCTAACAGTAAAGCCGACGTGTCCCCAAAATGCTCGGTCAAAATTACGTAGCCCTCGTTCTTGGTCCGTGTCTGTGGCGGATTCCATTTCCTTGAGCACATACGGATGACAACGAATCGCACCTTGACCATACACAATCAATGTTCGGGTGAGGATGTTGGCGCCTTCCACCGTAATGCTAATCGGAATGGCCTGGTACAATTTACCTAACACATTGTGTGGTCCCAAGCAGATGCCCGCGCCGCCTTGAATATCCATGGCGTCGTTGACAATGCGACGCATACGCTCGGTCAAATTGTATTTGAGAATGGCGGATATGACCGACGGGCTTTCGCCATTGTCCAGAGCGCTCGCGGTTAAACTGCGTGCGGCATCCATCATGTAGGTATATCCGGCAATGCGCGCCAGCGCTTCTTCAACGCCTTCAAAATGGCCAATTGGTGTTTTAAATTGCTTGCGAATGCGCGCATAGGATCCCATGGTTGCGGCGGAAAATTTAGCAGCGCCCACGCTGAGTGCTGGCAGAGAAATGGAACGTCCAGCGGCCAAACAGTCCATCAGCATTCGCCAGCCGCAGCCCACTTGCGGTAATCCGCCAATGACCCAGTCCATCGGGATGAATACGTCTTTGCCGCTATTGGGCCCGTTTTGAAAGCCGATTCCTAAAGGATAGTGGCGGCGTCCAATCACTACACCAGGGTGATTAGTGGGAATAAGTGCTAGGGTAATGCCGCGATCAACATTGTCGCTTAGAAAATGTTCGGGATCATATAGGCGGAACGCGAGACCCAATACCGTCGCGACGGGTCCAAGCGTAATATAGCGTTTTTCCCAGGTGACACGAATACCGAGCACATCTTTTCGGCCTTGATATTCGGCTCGGCAAACCACGCCGCGATCCGGGATCGAACTGGCGTCACTGCCGGCGTCGGGGGCGGTGAGGCCAAAGCATGGAATTTCGTCGCCTCGTGCTAAACGAGGAAGGTAATGATCTTTCTGTTCCGGCGTACCGTAATGTAAGAGTAATTCGGCTGGCCCAAGTGAGTTGGGTACCATTACCGTCACCGCCGCTGCAACGCTGCGACTCGATATTTTCATGACGACTTGCGAGTGCGCAAGCGCGGAAAATCCAAGGCCACCGTATTGTTTAGGAATGATCATGCCGAAGAAGCGGTTGTCGCGAATGTACTTCCATATCTCAGGGCTTAAATCATTGAGTTCGGAATTGACTTTCCAGTCGTCCAGCATGCGGCAGAGCGCTTCAACGGGGCCATCAATAAAGGCGTTTTCTTCCGCTGTTAGCTTCGTGGCAGGAAAGTCGATCAATTTTTTCCATTTTGGTGCGCCACTGAATAAGTCGGCGTCCCACCACACTGTTCCGGCTTCTAATGCGTCACGCTCAGTCTGGGACATCGGCGGCAATACGGCGCGAAATGCGCGGCGAACATGTGTGCTAAAAAGGGCTGCGCGTAACGGCGCGATCCCAAATAAAAATCCGACTACAACAAAAACCGCCCACGCAATCGACAGGGTCCAAGGTGTGATAGGACCCATCAATGTTAGTGCAAGTAAGGTGGTACCTATGGCCGCGAACCACGCCCATGAAGGAGCGCGGTGATAGGACAAAGTTAATCCGAGAACAACAATGGAGAAGATCAATAACATGACGTGCTCTCCCGATGTGAAATAAGTGCGCGAGGCCGGGCGTGAGTCAGTTTAAGCGGTGCAGTCGCCATGCCCGATTGACGGGTCTGTCCGAAAGTTTGATGTTCTGTTTGCAGCGGAATCATGTCCCCTCCTGAAAGCCGTGGTCGTGACTACCCACGTTTAGGCTCTCGGAAAAAAGTTCCTCTGTTCACTATAGCGGCCAGGCATGCGCACTCCATTAATTTCATGCTCAATTGCCGGTTTAATCGGCTCGGCGCCGTGAACTTAGTAGGTGTGCTGCAAGAATGGCGCCGAAATCAAGAGTGTGCGAAATTTTGGTTATTTTGTTCCCGACGTTATAAAGTTCGATCCTGGGGAAGTTCATATGTTCGAATTATTATTAACTATATATTACTAGATTTGACCCCATCAAGGAGGGAGTGATGAGTGAGTTGAGTAATCCTTATGATGATGTGCCGTATGAGAGTTTTCCGATTAATGTGTCGCATCCGTTGCGGATGGCAACGACTGCGCATTTGATGGGTTTGAGTCCGGTGCCGTTGGAGGCGTGCCGGGTGCTTGAGATTGGTTGTGCGTCTGGCGCTAATATTATTCCTTTGGCCGTCAATTTTCCGAATAGCACCTTTGTGGGAGTTGACTATTCTGGGAAGCAAATTGCGCTTGGGCAGCCGACACTTGTCGCTTTAGGTTTGAAGAACATTGAGCTTAAAGCAGTCAATGTCCTCGATATTGACGCTGATTTTGGCCAATTTGATTACATTATCGTTCACGGCGTCTATTCTTGGGTGCCGGAGGTTGTGCGCGAGAAAATTTTAGAGGTGTGTTCGCGAAATCTCTCGCCGAATGGTATCGCTTATGTCAGCTATAACACCTATCCGGGCTGGCATATGTTGCGGTCGATTCGCGAGATGATGCTGTATCACGCGGACAAGTTTAAAACGCCGCAGGAGCGCGTTGGACAGGCGCGTGCGTTGTTGGAGTATTTGGCGTCGTATAACGATGTTGAGAAAAATGCCTACAGTATCATGCTCAAAGATGAAGTGAATCGCTTACGCAATCGGCGTGACTATTATCTTATGCACGAACACCTGGAAACAGTGAATGAGCCGCTGTATTTCCACCAATTTGTCGCGAACGCGGCGCGCTGTAATTTGCAATATGTAGGCGACACGCAGCTCGGTTCGATGGTCATACCCAATCTCAGCTCATTTGTGAATGATACGCTGCGTAAAGTCGCCACTGATCGCATTGAAATGGAACAGTATTTCGATTTTCTACGCAACGTGCCGTTTCGCCGAACCTTGCTGACACATAGTTCGTCAGTCGTTCGTCCGGAAATTGAATTGAATCGCGTCAAGGTGCTCTACGTTTCGTCAAGTGCACGGCCGGTATCACCTTCTCCCGCCGTGGCGTCGGATCGGGCCGAGGAGTATCGAACAGAGCAAGGGGCGAGTAGTGCCACTGCCAATCGAATTACAAAAGCGGC
>JANOTC010000601.1:0-3545 GCA_031416175.1 Gammaproteobacteria bacterium | reverse complement strand
GGCTCGCCGCTCTTAATGCCAAACCGTTTACGAATGTCGGCAGGTAAGGTGATTTGCCCACGCGTGGATACAATTAGGGTCTGGCGCATAAGAACCGCTCCTGATTAGGCTAGGTTTGAATACTAGCACGAATTGTTGTGTTGCGGAATTTCCGCATCCGCATGGTGCCGTCATCCCCGACCGACAGCGATATCGAACTCAATCCGCCAAGCCAAAGTCGCGCTCCACGTCCTCTTAGGTGTGGGTCTTGCTGCGGCCGGCACGAACATCCATCAAGCGACTCTCGGCCAAGTAGAGGTCTTCAAGATCATCCAAATGTTCGACAATGGCTTCGGTGACGCAGTAAGTCTTACTCCGCCCAGTGAGCTTGGTCAAGTTTTGCAGCATTCCAGGCCATATTGATTGCTACAAAATTAGAGGGTGTGAGTGTAAGTGGACACGACGTAAATCCGTGGTCGTCTATTCTTCAATCAACACGCAAGCACCCACCGGAACGCGATCAAACAATTCAATTATTTCGCTGTTGCGCATTTTAATGCAGCCATGGGAAGAGGGGACGCCCATTTTGTCTTCATCCGGACAGCCATGGATGTAAATATAACGACGCATGGTATCCACCTGGCCGAGGCGGTTGAAGCTCGGTTCCAGGCCAGACAGCCACATAATTCGCGTTAGTATCCAATCGCGGCGCGGGAACTGTTCGCGCATGCCAGGAGCAAATATTTCCCCTGTTGGACGGCGACCGACAAATACCGTATCGGCGGCAGCCCCCTGGCCAATCTTGGCGCGAATTTTATGCTGTCCGCGCGGTGTTTTTTCACTGCCCTTGATCTCGCCAACGCCGTTTTTTGCGGTTGCGATGGTATAACTACACAGCAATTCGGCGTCGTCGTAGAGTTCCAGTTGTTGTCGACTAACACTAATTTTGATGTTAATAGTCATGGGCTTCAATTCGTTTTCGTGGCCGTGACCAGGCCGTCAAAATTGCCATCGAAGTTTGTGGCGTAGCCGTGCACGGAGTTGCGTGCTACGTAAACATGGTCTTCGTACCAAAGCGGTACGTAGGGTAATTGTTGCAAAAGCAATGTTTGAATTTGTGCGTAAATTTTTGCCTGGGCGTTTAAGTCGTCTAAGCCCTCGGCGGCTGCCACTAAAGCGTCGAGTTCCGGATTGTTGAATCGCCCGCGATTGGCACCTTTAGGGGGAGCGGATTCGCTGTGGAATGCATACCGAAAAATGTCCGGTGTTTTGATGCCGATCCAGGCCAAACTAAACAATTGGAAGTGGCCATTTTTGATATCGCCGTAAAACGTACCCCAGTCGTAGCTGCGGATTTCAACGTCGATGCCCACTTTGGCCAGTTGCGATTGCAAAATAGTAGCAAGGCGCACCCGAAATGGGTCGCTCGATGTCTTGTAGATAATTTTGAGCGGCGAGCCTGATCCGAACCCCGCTTCTTTCAAATGTCGCCGCGCCTGATCAGGATTAAATCCGCAGCCTTGCAAGTCTGGATTGCCCGCCCAATGATCCGGCGGGAATACCGCCTCCGCCGGGCGAGCGGCTTGGCCAAAAACATGGTCAATAATTCCTTGGCGATCAATGGCGCAGGCGATGGCTTGCCGAACGGGCAACTTGGACAACACGGGATCTTGCATATTAAAACCGAGATAAGCGAAATTGCTGCCGCGTTGTCGGCCTACCGTGAGTTCACGGTTGTTGGCCATATGTGTGACCAACTCGGGCGGTAAATCGTTTTGCATGACGTCGATTTCGCCGCGCATGAGTTTAAGCACGCGCACGGTGGGGTTCGGTACATGCAAAAATTCCACAGCTTGCGCATCAATCATGCGGGCGAGCATTAAGCGACCATCTTCCGGCCAACCGACAAATTTGAACGGTCCGCTGCCCAACGGTTTGTGATCGAACGCGTAGCGGCTCTCGATCAATTTTTTCGGCAAGATTCCGATGACGAGATAACCAGGGAAAAGGGGGTCGGCGCGGTTTAAAAAGAAATCAATCGTACGTGCGTCCGGCGTCTCAATACGTTCTATCATCGCCATGGAACTGCGGTGTGGTGATCCGTTTTTGGCGTCTAGAATAAAGTCATAGGTGGCTTTAACGTCGGCGCTGGTGAGGGCGTCGCCGTTTTGAAATGGCATCGCCTTATCGTTGAGTGTAAAACGAAAGTGTTTCGGCTCAGGCCTCTCCCAATCGGCAATACCGCCGATGGGTTTAACCCGCTCGTCGAACTCGATTAAGCGTTGATAAATCAATCGACCAATGCGCGATGAGGCCGCATCGGTAGCAAAACGCGGATCTAAGGTGGTGGGCATCGAGGCGAGGCCAAATCGAATACCCGCGCTTTGTGGATGGCTGCACCCCACTAAAGCGAGCGCGCATAGCACTAGGGCTAACGCAATGCCGAAGCTTGATTCGTTAGTGGATTGACGCACGCGCGTGGAAAACCCTAAGCGCCTTGGTTTGGCCACGATTTAAACGGGTGCTTGACGAGATTAACGTTGTAATACCTTGCATCGTGGGATACTTCTGCGCCAGCCCAGGCGGGTAAGGCAAAAACTTGCTCAGTCGACTTCAATTCGATTTCTGCAACAATCAGTCCGGCATTGTCACCTTCGAATACGTCAATTTCCCATGTATTGCCGCCGAACTCCACGAAATAACGCGTTTTTTCGATAATGGGGTGCTCGCACAAGTGATCAATCATTTCATTGCCGTCGGCCAAGGTGATAGCGACTTCGTATTCGCTACGTTGAATGCCCAAGGTCGCGCTTTTGATGTTGAGCTTGGCTTTGTCGCCGTCAATGCGAATTCGGAATGACGCTTTTCCGCCACCACCAAAGTAGGCTTGCCGATAATGTCGCGTTTCGCGCACGTTTTCGCGCCAGCTATCATGGGTTACAATAAATTTACGTTCGATTTCAGTTGCCATGTGCTACCGTTGTACTAAAATTTTTTCATTGTACCGCGTTGACGCGCCTCGGCGATATCGTTAAGTAATTCGTCAGCGAGGTTACACATAGTATGGGTCAATTGCGGATTACTGGTATATTACGCACAGGGTTTCGGGTGGGGTCGAGATTTTTCTTGCTAAAAATCATACCATAGGCGGCCCTTTGTCATTGGTCCTGTATTTATCGGGGGTGTTGCTTTGGAAGTTGAAACTAGGGAATTGGTTTTTGTCGCGCATGAGCAAAGGGAAGAACGGGAACATCTTGTTCGCCTCGACAAGTGGCTGTGGGCCGCGCGATTTTACAAAACACGGGCACTGGCGACCGAAGCAATCGGTGGCGGGAAGGTGCATGTTAATGGTGAGCGTGCACGCGCCAGTAAAGTCGTTCAACTCGGCCTTGAGCTAAGTATCTCTCAAGGTGGCGTGGAACGGGTGGTCGTGGTCAAAGGTTTGTCCGCTCGGCGCGGTCCGGCTGGACTGGCTGGCCAAATGTTTGAGGAAAAGGAGGAAAGCGTTGCTCGGCGCGAAGCGTTCAAAGAATTGCGAAATCAAGATTTGACTGCGCCGACGTTGG
>JANOTC010000600.1:0-2321 GCA_031416175.1 Gammaproteobacteria bacterium | reverse complement strand
GCGACGAGTTTGGCAAGTTCGTTTGTCATTACCCCCACCGGTGGCTCAACCGCCCCCGATAATAAAATTCCGTTAGCGCTAGCACGGAGCCCCGTTGCTGCCAACTCGGAAAGCGGCATATCTGCGCCAAGGAAAATCACCTGAAAACCACGCGCCAAAGCGGACAGACTAAATAACATGAGTCCGACTTCATGCCGCTCTCCAGGCAGACAGGCCGCCAACAATTTTGGCCCATGCGTGGGGGGGTGATGATGAAAACGTGCACCCAATTTATTTCGTAAATAGGCGCCAAAAAAATGCTCTTCCGCCACACTGCCTTCGGTCGCGAGCCACCGCTCTCCCAGGGTGCGTAGCAATGGCAGAATCAGCCGCTTGGTCACTGTCTCCACCGGATAAAGGGCAAGTGCTTCGTTATATGAACTCTCCAGTGCGTGAACATCAAATCGTACAACCGCATTAAGCATGCGTCGCCGATAAACGGCCCAACTGTCGAGCTCAACATCTTGACCCTGCGCCGGAGTCTCACCCATTAGCGTGGCGCGCACCTGACCAATAGAAACGCCTTTTTCGGTCAGCTCGACAACGCGCTGGATAAAGTCGATATCCTGCTGGGTGAACAAGCGGTGCCCCTTTGCTGTTCGCACGGGCTTGATCAAACCATAGCGACGTTCCCAAGCTCTCAACGTAATCGCGTTGACGCCGGTAATTTGGGAAACCGTTCGAATCGGAAACAGTCCGTCTACTGTCCGCCCCTCCACTTGCGAATCATCGGTCATTTCAGCCACCCGGTGGCATTCCACAAGCTCGCCAAGACTAAACACATAATTTTTTGCCAGTTATAACGACTTATAATGTATAATTATTGTATAAGTATGCTTGAAATACAAGTTGTCCTGGACGATACTCATTATAGGAATTTAACAAGGAGCTACCACCATGGTCTTACGCCCGCAATACACCTTAGCCGCAGCGCTCATCTTACTTGCTCTAGCGCCAAGCGTAGCCAAAGCCGAGGGCAATTGCCCCGCCACGTTGAATGTGAACAAAGAACCGCTAACTTCCAATAAATCCGTGAACCTCTGCGGGCAATACTTAGGCAAGGTCGTAATGATTGTGAACACGGCTAGCTATTGCGGTTTTACGAAACAATACAAGAGTCTGGAAGAACTCTTCAGCAAATATCAAGCACGCGGACTCGTGGTATTGGGCTTCCCGTCGAATGACTTTGGCGAGCAGGAACCAGGCTCCGAAGAACAAATAAAAGCGTTTTGTGAGCGCACTTACGGGGTGAAATTTCCGATGTTTGGTAAAACTCACGTCACCAAGGGGACATCCGACACCTTATACAAGACCTTAGGAGACATGGCTGGCGAATATCCAACCTGGAACTTCCACAAATATCTATTGGATCGCAAGGGCAATTTAGTCGCCAGCTTCGCCAGCAAAATAGACCCCGAAAATGCGTCAGTCGTCAGCAAAATCGAATCTTTGTTATAGCAGTGCCACGCGGCGATACCTCCATACGGCGCCGCGACAGCGTGCGGCCTGAGATGGAAACGATTCGCGTATTCGACTTCATTGTGAATGGGTTTGACGTCCATCTGGTTACTCCTGCTCCCATACCCGCGGCAATTACCCTCACGGCCGTTTCCGACGCCAGGTAGCGGCGCGCGCGCCCTGCACCTACGGCGACAATTCGCCCGTCGAGCGCCAACTGGCCAATCCACCGCTGGGCCGTCCGGCGAGCCAAGTCGGGGTGTTTTGCCAATAATGCGGAGAGTGTCATCCCATCCGTGGAGGTTTCAATGGTTTTTAGTAGGTCAGCTAGGACTGGCATAGTATCGTTTGGCGCACTTCGGCGATTGGATGGCGCAATTATGGCGCAGTTTATCGAACTGCGCCATTCGCGTGGCTTCGTTGGCTGCAGCGCCACTGATTCGGTCATGCCCGAGCCATACAGTATGATTTTGATTGAAGTTGATGTTGCGGCGTTCTAATTCGGCAATGCCAGCTTGCGCTGAGCTGCGGAGAACAACTTTTCTTTCGGCGGGTAAGGCAGCGACACCCGCGTGACGTGCGCCTCCCTGGCATCCTCAACTTCTTCAGGTGTGGCACTTGCCACAATGCAAATTACTTGGGCCTGAAGATGGTAGGCAACTTCGAATGCGGTCAAGAAGTCGGTGTTAAAACTATTAATTCCTCCGTGTTTGCTTCCCCATTGCGTGGCAAAGGCTATTAGCGAATGTACTAGTTCGTTACCGACAGACTGTCCCATGAAAATTTGTCCTTAAATACGTACCAGTTTGTTTTGGTCGAGGGTG
>JANOTC010000599.1:0-1806 GCA_031416175.1 Gammaproteobacteria bacterium | reverse complement strand
GTGGATGGAAACCATCGGCCACCTCCAAAAAGTTAATTTTCGGGACTCAACACCTTCACCGAGAGCGTTAACCGCTCCCATTGCACCTCGCATGCTTTCGTGTCTACGCATCAAGCACGTTATTACTAACGTGCCTGCAAGACTCGATACCTGGCCTGTGGCTATCAGTTACCAGGGCGGGGTTCACACCCGCTAGATTAAACAACATTGCCCAGTCGCAACCCATCCTAAATTAACTATGGCAACCCCCCCAATCCGGTAAATTCTCCGCCATCGCACACGGAATTAACGAACACAGTGACAGTGACGGCAACACCCCCAGCTTCCAGCTTCCAGCCTCCCAACCCCAGTAGCACCTAGCGAACAAGACAACATAAGTTTGTTCGACTTACTGCTCGTACTCGTCTAATATCGCAAAATGGTCATCGGCATCACCGTAGCGGCCGCACTCGTTTCGGTCGGCGTCGCGCTGAACATGCATAACAACTACACCGCCACAGCCCGAATTCTGCCGCCGCAGCAAGGCCAGTCCTCTGCCACAGCCATGCTCGGCCAGCTTGGATCATTTGCGGGTGCCGCGGGCGGCGCGCTCGACATCAAAGACCCGAACGACCTGTATATCGGCATGATGAAAAGCCGCACGCTCACCGACAACCTTGAGGGCTGCCGTCATAACGCGGCAGAGCACTTAGTCTATGCCAGCCGCTCCAAGGCGCTGTTCAGGTTCGCCAAAGCCATATTGGCGGGCGAGCCGATCCAGACTTTTAACCACGCGAACGAACCCTGCAGGTATAGAGCGCATGAAACGCGAACGTAAATTCAACACAGCCGGACCGTCGGTGCTTGAGGATCACTACATGATCAATCCTCTCATGCGCTTCGACTTGTCCGAAGTCGAGGTATTGATCGACGATAAGCGTTATTTTGTTCTGCACGCGCCGCGGCAAACAGGGAAGACAACATCGTTGCTGGCCTTGATGGCGTATCTAAACGCGCAAGGCACGTATCAAGCCTTATACGTGAATATCGAAGCGGCGCAAGCGGCAAGGGGAAATGTCGAGCGCGGGATTTTTACGGTGGTAACGCAGATTGGGGAGCAGGCGTTGCACCACTTGAACGATGATCGGTTTCAAGGCTGGGCGCATGAGGCGTTGAATTCGGCGGGTGCGGGAGGCGCGTTAACGGCGATGTTGGCGCGCTGGGCCAGGGAAGCAGGCAAACCGGTCATACTCATGCTCGACGAATTTGACGCCCTGGTCGGCGACACCCTGATCTCCCTACTCCGACAAATCCGCGCCGGATACGCGCAGCGGCCCAAAGGGTTTCCACAAACGATTATTTTATGCGGCGTACGCGACGTGCGCGATTACCGCATCCACACCGCCCATCACGAAATCATCACCGGCGGCTCGGCGTTTAATATCAAGGCGAAATCGCTACGCATAGGCAATTTTTCGCGCACCGACATCGAGGAACTGTATCGCCAACATACGACGGCAACCGGACAAACGATAGCGCCCGAGATTTTTCCAGAGCTATGGGAAGACACCTATGGCCAGCCGTGGTTAGTCAATGCCTTGGGCTACGAACTGACGTGGGAAGACAAAGCCGCGCGCGACCGCACAAAACCGATCACACTGGAAATGTACTACGTCGCCCGCGAACGCCTGATTCAATCCCGCGCCACCCACCTTGATCTATTGATGGATAAGTTGCGCGAGCCGAGGGTTCACCGCGTCATCGCACCGCTACTGGCGGGGGACGAAGCCCTAAGTGGAATACCTGTCGACGACCAGCAATACGTGG
>JANOTC010000598.1:0-5212 GCA_031416175.1 Gammaproteobacteria bacterium | reverse complement strand
CCTATGAGTTGGCTGCGGGTTTTGTTGTCATTCGCTAGCAACAGCTAAATCGTCGAAATTCCTGAAGTAGTCAAAAGTGGTGGTGGCCTGTTGCGTTAACTTGGCTGGCGCCGAGTTCTGCCACGCTGCTCACGCTGTTGGGGTGGCCAATAATTCGCCAGTGCAGCGTAGTGGCATTTGATTTAACCGTGGCGCGGGCAATCTGTGCAGGGGTGCTGATGCTGGCATTGCCGCGCGACAACGTAAGGCCATTTTTACGGAAATCTCATTAAACTTGTAATAAATATGTTACTGTCCCGCAACGGTCGCACTGGACGGGTTTTATGAAGATTTCGACACCTTGGTTCTCGCTTGTGCAGGGCGCCGCACTAAGCGGCTGCGTGGAGTCATCAAACAGCACCAGCGCTAGCGACGCCGGTCGCGGTCTGGTTGCTCCGCAAGTTACCAAAAACCCAAAGATTGAGACCGTCGGGCAAATCATTGTCTCGTCAGACTATTCTGGCGATATAAGGCTGCTCGGAGAAACGATAAACAACGGTAATGCCGACGCCAGTTTCGTCGAGATTAAGTGCTCATTTTACGATGCAACGCCCAATCTTATAGGCGAAGATTTCACATTCATCGTCGGCACTAACCTTCGCTTCGCGCAGCTCGGCGGTTCGACGAACACAGCTCTGAAGCCGTCTGACAAGGGAGTATTCGAGCTTCTGACAACCATTAAAAAATCGTCCGTGGCCAACTTTGAGTGCAAATACACTTACAATGTTTATGACATGGCGCTACCAGCGGCAAATCTCGCACTCAAAGGGGCTGTAAACGCCCAAAAAAGTGGCCTAGGCCGCCTGGAACTGCTAGGACAGGTCGTCAATTCAGGGTCAAAAGGACTAACCTTCGGACAGATTCATTTCGTCATCAGAGATAAGGTGGGCGTGCTGAGCAGTGTTGACTCATCTTTCATTTCCGGCGATACGGTAGTTTTATCGTCAATCCACAGTACGACCGACACAGCCTTGGCCGTCAATGCCACTGGAACCTATTCTGTCGGAACATCCGTGCCGTTCTCTGAGTACGGTAGCTTTGAGCCAAAATTTGAATGGAGTGACTCTGACATCGTCAATGGTGTTGCCGCCAAACCATCTGCCGATGGTTTTTTTGGCAATTGCTGCGTGATAACTGATCCGCGAGAGAAACAGCTAATACGGAATCGAAATATCGAGAAGTTGCGCGAAACGGTAGAGGCGGCGTCAAGTGTTGACCTCTAATTCACTGCAGGGTGGGTCAGTCCTGAAAAACTGAAGCTCCGACATAGTTGTTCGGTAACAAACGCGGTTTTCGGTTAATCCTATCCAACGGCAATCGAAAATCCCGTCTATTTAAGGTTGCCAAATCCGCCAGTTATGGCATTTGCCGACACCTTGAACGAAATCGAGTAACCGGATTCAATATACCCTCCGATGCCGTGCAGGACTTTGCCGTCCATCAACGTGACGGTTACTTGGCAGCTACCCTCACCTTGGTGAAAGAAGTGCACTGTGGTCGACGTGCCCGGTTTCGGAGGGTCGGCCTCTACTTGCCCTTTGTATCCAAATCCGGTGTAGCCTGGTCGAACCTTACGATCCGGTGCCATGGTTTGATTTCGTGCCGTAGTAAAAACCAGTGGCAGCGGAAACCAGCGCAATTATCGGGCTTAAGACTACCCCGAACTCTTTAAGGTCGCCCACCGCTATAGCGCCAAACCCTAACAGCACAAATATCCCAATCACCGTGAAGCAAAGCAGGCCGATGAGCAGATAGGCTATCCGTCGTCTTGCGTCATCTTCTTGTGGCCGCGGGTCGTAGTTGGCGCCGGCATGAGGCTCTGGGATTTGACCGGTTTTTGCGTCTTCACCAGAGTAGTCGAGGTTGTCAGTAACGCTCTCCGAGGCAGCTACGGGGATAGGTGCGATGCCGGCGGTCGAGACATCGCCGGAATTTACGTTGGCCATGTTGAATCCTTATCGACGAGAGGCTATTTGCGGATAACTTCGCGAATGCGTTGCTTATCGTCTTCTACCAGGATTTTGCGGTTCGCGGCTTCTTGGTCAACGAAAAATTTCTCGGAGTTGATTGACCTACGAAGCACGTCTGTGAAGGTGATGTGCTCTTTTGCCGCAATGTCTTGCAGAAACTTCACCTGGTCCTCGGGGAGATTTACGGTCACTTTTTTAGTAGCCATGAGAGATTCCTTTGTTGGCGTTACCAGTGAAGATTCAGTTATATACGGGCAAACACCATATGTCAACCATACTTAAGTGGTACCCGGCGCCGTGGGTGGCACTAGCTGTGAACAGCGCCGAGGTGACCTACGTAATATAGGCGGAGAAACAGCCTAGTTCAGTCAGATACGGAGGAACTGCGCTAGTATTATGTCCGCAATACTTAGTATACACTCAATAAAACTACTGGATAGCAACACCCAATAAGTATCAAGCATTTCCCACTAATAAACTAAAAACTCGTTATAAATAACTTACAAATTCAAGTGCGTATAATGTATATTATGTTAAATCAGGAATACCAGCCAGAAACCACAATAATTCAACACCCACTAGAACTCCTCACTTCTCCCCACCTCGCTACACAACGGCCACCCATAGCCCCAACGCCAAGACAATCCTGAACAAGGTTGGCCACCTAAACGCACGGCCTGGTACATCATTGCGGCTGCCCAATTGAACCGCTCTTCGACTTCTTCCTGAGGCTTTCGCCACTTAACGGCAAGCGCAAGGCTTTCACGTTGGCCGGTGGCGACCACACACGCACGCAATTGGTCGTCCGCGTCCAAGCGTTTTTGGAAGCCGTTTTCTGTTTCGCCTTTCCAATAAATGCGATCATGTACGGTGCAGCAATTGAGCCATGGCGGTTGTGCCCCAATCTTATTTTTTAGTTTGGGTACAATAGATGTAAGTAACTCCCAGCCTGCGCTCAAACCGCCACTGCAACCATCCGTGCTGAATTTTTTTAACTTTCCAGGCGCAGCGTTTTGCACGTCTGCAAGCCGCTTCATATATTGCACTTCAGCGCGCTCGAACGCGGTCGCGAAAGGATTAGCCTGCGCAGGCGCGCTGACGATGCTCAAGCAAAAGACTGCGGTGGCGACACGTTCATATCGGGTGAAATTTATTCGCCTTAAACGCACAAAACATTCTCCATCACCCAAAAGCAGTATCAGTTTACATGAGGCCGCCAAAACGATCACGCAATGCGCGCCACATGTAATTAGTACATTGGTATTAACGCCTGCTCCTGGCTTTCTGGCAAACTACTCGGTATAAGATACGTCACAGATGAACAGGGACAGTTTAGACATGGTTCGCGGTTGTCAATGGACCACCTTGCTGAGCGCAGTAGCGCTGACTACGTTTTACGTCATGGACGTGTGGGCCGTCGATGATCTCAATTTTTCGGTCGATATACTCGCGCCTCAAGCCGATAATCCCCCTGCTGCAACCGCGTCTGCGCTCCAATCGCTCTGTCCTTCAATATTGGACACAGTGCACGCGCAAGCGAGTGACCTCGAAAGGGTGTGCGCATTTACCACTGTACCCAGGCCCGGTAACGAGCCAGCCGTAGAGGCCGTGTTAGAAGAGCTATCGGCCAAGCCCAATACGGCCCTCGTCACCCAACTTATTCGTTCGGCGCCGGTGCGAAATGTGACGGGGTTTGGTGCGCGCTTGTCTGCCTTGAGGCGTAATAATCGCTCGCCTGTCACCCGCTTCCGTGCAGTCGAAACGGAGAATTCGCCAACTTCATTGTTCGCACAACGCCTCAGCGGCTATGTCACTGGCTCAGCGCTGTCGTCAAATAAGGACGATACAAGCTCCGAGGAAGGATTTAAAGCTAAAACCTATGGCCTCATTGGCGGAGGCGATTACCGATTTGGCTCTAACACCTTTGTGGGTGCAGCCTTACTATCGGGAAAGTCGTCGGCAGAATTGAAGGACGCCGGCAGCGACATGAATGCGACTTACTTAGCCTTGGCCGCGTATTCCAGTCATTTTCTCAATGACCAGTGGTACCTTGAGGTGTCCGCCGACACAGGCAAGCAATCAATGGAAATTCATCGGTCCATTAATTTTACAATTGATAACATTACAACCCGTAAAACAGCGGTGGGTAAAACGGATGCAGCACAATTTGATGTCAGCATTGGCAGCGGTTACGAGTTCACCGCACCGCGCGCTGTCGTCATTAATACAGCCGCGACCCTAACCTATTATCGGTCGTCTATTGATGAATACACAGAAACAAACGCGGACGATTTAGCGTTGACGGTGAGCGGTAATAGCATGACCAGTTTGGCCTCGCAAGTGACAGCGTCTGCATCACGGGCGTTTTCGTTAAGCCAGGGTGTGCTCATTCCCCAAATTTTCGGCATTTGGATCCATGAGTTTAAGCAAGACCGTAGTGTTATTGATGCGCGTTTTGCAGCCGACACTCTCGGTACTCACTTTAGATTTACGACCGAAAAGCCCGACGCAAATTATTTACTCACAGGCGTCGATGCGCAATATTTGGCCGTTGGCGGGCGCACTGGATTTTTTCGCTTATCAACCACGCTAAGGCTAAGAGCCCGTTCTGAGTCCGCCCTTGTCGTTGGTTATCGAATGGAACTCTAAAGCGAGGAAAAGAAATGACTCTTATACTTCGCCTGTTGTTAACCGTGTTGGCAACCAGCTTGATGGTGAGTTGCAGCGATACGGCACCCCCGACTAACGCGGCACAAGGGGTGTTGGCAATACAATTTGCCGTGCCTCACGCCAAATCGAAACCGCGTTTAGCGGCGGCAACAACGCCCAGTTTGCCCGCCGAATTGACCCGCGTTGTGTTTGAGATTAGAGACGACAAAGGTGAGTTGATCAGTGAAGGCGATTGGCTAAAGTCAGACGGAAAACTGGAATTCAAGTTGCCGCCCGGCATTTTGTACGCGCTAAAAGGAACGGCATTTGCGGGCGAAGAAGTGTTATTCAGCGGCACTGCCAGTGTTGCACCACTCAAATCCGGAGAACGTCGACCTATTGCGGTTGCGTTGGCGCCGCAAGTGAAACTCCTCGTTGCCCCCGAAAGAAACGAAACCAATCCTGTCTCGCCGCAAGCGATAGTGCGTGTTAGCGTGGGCGCAAACGAAAAAGTGCGTTTAACCTCAACGGTCAGTGGACTCAATGACAAACGC
>JANOTC010000597.1:0-12090 GCA_031416175.1 Gammaproteobacteria bacterium | reverse complement strand
CTATAACTCAGCATGACAAACGTCTTCCCGAATTGTTATGTTGGAATTAGCTAAATTCCTCATCCTTTCAACCTATACTTCTGTAGACGACTGCTCGGCTTTTCCGGGAGCGTATACTCAATCTGACCCGCCTGGAGTAATTGCTGAATGGACCGTTTAAATGCGCCCGTCTTGCGACGCAAATTGAGATGGACAATCAATTGGTTCGCAGAAAGCGGCGCCTGCACAAGTGCGTGTAAGATTGCCTCTGACTGGGCCCCTACTTGGGCCTCTGACTGGGCCCTTGGCGTCGCATCAAGTATCATGCGCAACATGAATTCGATAAATGTCGCCGCATCGCCGTTTTGGGTGCTGCGGTTGATCGCAGCGTAGTATTCTTGTTGGTGTTCGTGAATGAGCGTCTCCACGGGGATGTGCGCTAACAGCGGGTTCCATTGGCTAAGAATAAGCGTCTGCCATAACCGTCCCATTCGACCGTTGCCGTCTTCAAATGGATGGATAAATTCGAATTCATAGTGGAACACCGAGCTAACAATGAGCGCGTGTTCGGTCGTGGTTTTCAGCCAGTTGAGCAGTCCATCCATTAGCAATGGAACACGGCTAGCGGGAGGCGCCATGTGGATAACCACGTCACCCGCCATAACGCCGACCCCGCCCCTACGGTAATGTCCGGGCGCGTTGAGTAGTCCGCTCATAAGGATGCCGTGCGCAGCCAACAAATCCGCTTCTGAATACGGTTGCCGTGGCGCCTGGACTCTCCGAATACAAAAATCTCGCGCTACGTTTAAAGGCTAATAATCTGATTAAGCCGCTCGCACACCTCAACGAAAGGTGCGTCGCCTAAAGCGCCAAGTGGGTGCGCCTTGCCGTCAGCCAATCGCCAGTCGAAGGATTTCGGTTGGTGGCACAGTACATAACTGGTCTGGCCTTTCTTACGGCCTTTGGCTGGCCCAACTGCCACGGCGAAAGGATTGTCGACATTGTATTCAGCGGTCGTCATTGGAAGGCCAATGACTAGCGATGTTTTGGCATTGAAAGCGCGGGGTGACAACACCAGGAACGGGTGGATATTCCGCATTTCCTGTCCGACTTGAGGGTTACAGTCAATCCAAATGACATCTTGCCGGTCCGGTACCCACGCTACACCTTCCTTTGGGCTTGCCTTTCTTGCTGCTACCACCGTTCGGCACCCATCAAGGGGCTGTCCATCACTTCTCCGCCGTGCTTCGCCGGTTCAAAACGCGCTATTCGCTGCTCCAAACTAAGGGGCGCCTCACCGACCGCACGAATGACCACCGTTCCATCTTCCACGGACACCCGCACGCGCTGATCGGCATGTAGGTGCGCGGCGCGCGCAACGGCGGCGGGCAGGCGGACGCCTAAATTGTTGCCCCATTGCTTAATATCGAGCACTGCTTCGATCATGATCGGCCCCTGGTGGTGTGTTGTTTATACGTCAGTCTATACACGCGGTTGAGCTAAGTCAATGTCCAAGCCCGCCGCACTATAGTCCTGCTGTTTGCCTTCCCTCCGGTCCCTGTACCCATGACTGATGGCATAGCGCAGCACGCAATTTTTATGGCAGCCTATGCATCAGATATTTTCTAACATCGCCTCTTTCGGCCGACCATCCGAGCGGATATTCGGCAATTCGCAGAATTTAGACAACTAGTGACGACGCACGGGGCATCAAATCTGAAATCGTCTCACGTTTTGCTGCAGCGATTGCGACAACGACTGGAGTTGTCGCGCCGATTCCACCAATTGCTTAGTATCTTGTACATTCTTCTCAGATACTCGAGCAATGTTATCAACTCGACCAGCAATTTCATGCGTCGACGAACTTTGTTCAACCGCCGCGGCGGCGATCTCGTTGATGCTGAAAAGGCTTTTTTCAACGCCGCCCAAAATGCCACTAAGCGCCGATGCGCCCCTGTTGGCTAGCTCAACCCCGTTGTGTACGCGCGTATTGCCGGCCTCCATGGCTGCGACTGCGTTGCGCGTTTCAGTCTGAATCGCCTCAATTGTCCGAGAAATTTCTGTGGTCGCCGTCGTTGTTCGTTGCGCCAAGGAACGCACTTCATCTGCCACCACCGCAAAGCCACGCCCTTGTTCCCCTGCGCGCGCCGCCTCAATGGCAGCATTGAGTGCCAACAAATTGGTCTGGTCTGCAACCGCCTTAATGACTGCCACAATACTGCTGACTTCATGTGAACGCTGCCCAAGCGAAGCGAGATTTTTCGAGGAATCCCTGACCGATTCTGCAATACGCGACATTTCTGTCGCCGAATCCACGACTACACGCTGACCGGTCTTGGCGACCTCGTTTGCCTCGCAGGAAATCTCTACCGCCGTTTTCGCGCTGGCCGCTACTTGGTCGATACTGTGCGTCATGTCTTCAACAATGCGGGCCGTTTCCGATGCGGCAGTGTGCTGATCTTCCGAACTTCTACTAATTTCGGTCGCCGTGGCATCGAACCGCGCCGCCGAAGCAGACATGGCGTCGCTGGCCGTACCTATTTGTCGAATAAGGTCGCGCAGGCCCCCGACCATGTCATTCACCGCACTGGCAATGTGCCCGATCTCGTCGTCGCTATGAATATCTATCTTTTGGTTCAACTTGCCTTGCGCCACCGCATCAATCACGGCCTCAAGCTCCTTGATGGGCCGTGTCACACGAACGACCAGCGCGGTGAGCCCAAGAATGCAAGCTGCCAGACCAACAACCCACAAAATTGCCGAAGTGATCAAACTCTTTCGTAGCGCCGCCTCAATAGCAACTTGCTTATATCCTATCGTCAATTGGCCAATGACGGCACCCGACGTATCCTTGATTGCCCGCTCATAAATGAGCAAGGACGCATCGTTTTGTTTGTCGCGCGTCTCCTTCGTCAGGGCTTTCTTCTGTGCATCGTGGAACTCGGCAAAAGCCACGTCGGGGTCTTTGGTCAATTCCACCACGAATGATTCCAAGGCCGTAAGATCGAAGTTGGTGATATACGACGCGCTAATCTTCTCGACAAAGCT
Source organism: Gammaproteobacteria bacterium (assembly GCA_031416175.1). Classification (GTDB taxonomy): domain Bacteria; phylum Pseudomonadota; class Gammaproteobacteria; order S012-40; family S012-40; genus JANOTC01. The sequence continues at coordinate 9,063 of JANOTC010000597.1, read as the reverse complement.
AGTCGTGCTCGCGGCCTTTGACTCGAGCATGGCGCGCTGAGAACCCTGCGATTGCCACACAAGGGTTCCCGCCAACAACGTCATAAGCACCACAAATAAAATTGTGGTTGGCACAATTATTTTACGCTTTATCGAGCCTGTTCCGCGCACCTTGGTACCCCTAAATTGTTAGATTCAACAACGAAACTGGTAAATTCCTAAAACTTACTGATCGGAACTGCCTCGCCACTACGCACTTGGGTGAAATACACTTGCTTTGACCCTTGATGGTCGGCGGCACTGAACTTCACCTTAAAATTACCCAAGTCTATATCTAATGTCTCAATTGCTTTTGCAATGGATTCACGGGTTGGTGTACCGGCAACTTTCTTCAACGCTTCGGCGAATGTGACCGCCGCGATGTACCCTTCCAGGCTCGTATAGTTGAGGTCCGCATTGCCAGCCGCCTTCATATCGGCTTGAAATTGCTTCACAATTCCCACTGAAAAATCTTTGGGCGACGGAACGACTTGCGATATATAAACGCCTTCGCCGTCTTTGCCCGCCTCTTTAATGAAGTCACTGGTACCGACAAAGGAAAGATTGGCAAATTTGGGACTAAAGCCACTTGCGTGGGCCGCTTTGACGAAAGCCGCGCAGGCCTTGTAGGTCCCCACCATAATCACAACTTCCGGATTCGCCGTTTTCAATGCGGCCAGACCTGCGCCCACATCGTCGCTGTTGCGCTTGTAGCGACCCTCGCCCACCAACGCCAGATTTCGTTTATGTAGCGCCTTGTTGACCCCACCTTTCCCCGCTTCCCCATAGGCGTCGTCTTGAATGAAAATACCGACAGACTTGTGTCCCAAATCACTAATAAAATGTTCAACCAATCCCTCTGTTTCGTCAAAATAGGAGGCGCGGATATTGAATACAATCGGATTGACGGGGTTGCGCAAGAACTCCGCTCCCGTGAATGGCGCAAAGAATGGCACGCCCGCCTTTTGCGCGGTGGGTACCGCGGCTTTTGCTGTCGGCGTACCGACGTAACCAAACAAAGCCAGTACTTTGTCGTCATTGACTAATTTGTCAGTCATTGCTGCCGCTCGGTCCGGCTCATAGCCGTCATCGTAGCTGATCAAATTAATTTTGTGGCCATTGACTCCGCCTGCCGCATTGACTTTTTGAAAATACGCCCCGCTACCGGCTTTCATCCCCGTTCCCAGGCCTGAGGCTGAACCCGTCAGCGCGTTCGACATACCAATTGACACATCCGCACTCGCGCCCGCCGCAAACCCGCAGAATGCCAGCGCGCAAATGCATGCGCTTACACGGTCAATTCGGTACATCAATCACCTCCTGTCTAATGGTATTCTGTGTACAGGGTGTATCGGCAGCTCACCTCCCAGGCTTAACAATTCAGTTGCGGCTGTTGTTACGCTCTGAGTATTCACGCATGCCGAATGGGAAAGTGACATTCGGCACGTGTGATATTCACGACAGGCGATTTTCAGGTTTTCTCCCTCAATCGAATTCCTCCAAATAGATCGGCGATCCCAATAGTTCAATTATCGCCTTTTCCCCCACTATTTCGACCTCTGCGCCGTCCGTAAATGTCAGGAAAAGGCGCGCGGCTACTTTTCGCTTAAATGGCAGCGGAATGAGTTCATGCCTTATCCCGCCAATTTCTATGAAACCATCCGCGATCGTGTTAGGAAAAGTGGGAAATAGGTTATTTTCTAAAACTCTTCCTCGACCAAGGATTAATTCCGCATGTTGGCTCCACACTGAACTTGGACTTTTGCGCGGATTCCCTCTGGAGCGGTGAATGTACGCAAGTGAAAAATAAATCGACACGACTTCATCAACCCGCTCAATCGCCCCAATTCGGGAATTGTGCAACTCCAAGCTACTGCTCATAAGGGGGATACTCGTCAGACAGTTATCAACTCGGCTGCCCGTGAAGGCGTGCCACCTCAGTAATTGAACTTCGTGTTTAAGCATAGCGGATTGTTCAAACGGCGCGATGAAGTCAATGATTTGACGGAGAAAGGCGCTTTTTACCTTCTCCTTGGAATTAAGGTAGCGCCCAGTTTTAATAGAAATGTGGTCCATTCGCCTTGACAGTGTCACAGGGTGGTTCCTATAGTGTATCGAAGTGGGAATTTGTGGGATAATGTGGGTTGAGTCTGAGTTCGGATCGATCCGAGGTTTATTTACTCCCTGTTGGCTTTAAGGATTTACATTGTTTCGAGGCTTAAGCGCACTGTCGTTGGATGGTAAAGGGCGGATGGTTATGCCGACCCGTTATCGCCAAAAACTTATGGAGCTAAGCAGTGGGCATTTGGTCGCCACCATGGAGCGGGAACCGTGCGTGTTGATTTTTCCGTTGCCCGCTTGGGAACAGTTTGAACGTGAATTGATGGCCCGGCCCAATATGGATGATTACACCCGCAAGATGCAGCGCCAACTGATGGCGCATGCGAGCGAGATAGAGATGGACGCGAATGGTCGAGTGTTGTTGCCACCTATCTTGCGGGAGTACGCGAAGTTGGATAAATCGGTCATGTTAGTCGGTCAAGGCCGCCGTTTAGAAATTTGGGATGAAGCGGCATGGGCTGCAGAGCGCGAGTCTTGGTTGCAACAAGATTCGAGCAAGATGCCCGAAGAACTCCGTTCGTTGTCACTTTAGTTTGTCAGACGTAGCGCAAGGCTCGACCCATCGCACGGTCTTGCTGGAAGAAGCGGTTGAGGCATTGCGCATTATTCCCGACGGTGTGTACGTCGATGGTACCTTTGGGCGTGGCGGCCATGCGCGCGCGATATTGGCCAAGTTGAGTGGGCGCGGTCGTTTATTCGCGATGGATAAAGATCCCCAAGCAATAACCTGTGCACAGAATGATTTTGGACGAGATGCGCGCGTGGCGATTGCGCAGGCTTCGTTCGCTGAGTTAGGCGATTTCGCGCGCCAATGGGGCGTTGCAGGACAGATTGACGGCGTGCTGTTGGATCTGGGCGTTTCCTCTCCACAACTGGATGATGCAACGCGCGGATTCAGTTTTCGCCAAGACGGTCCACTCGATATGCGCATGGACCCGACACGCGGCGTAAGTGCAGCGCAGTGGATTGGCAAAGCCAGTGAGGACGAGATTGTGAAAGTCCTGCGTGACTATGGCGAAGAGCGTTTTGCTAGGCGAATCGCGCGGGCAATTGTCACCGAGCGTGGCATTGAGCCAATCATTACAACGCGGCGCTTGGCGGCAGTGGTGGCGCGGGCGCACCCGGCTTGGGAGAAAGGAAAAGATCCATCAACGCGGTCTTTTCAGGCCATTCGCATTCTTGTTAACAACGAATTAGAAGACTTAAGTGAGTGTTTGAAGCAGATACACAGCCTATTAGCGATGCATGGGCGACTTGCGGTAATTAGTTTTCATTCACTGGAAGATCGCATTGTAAAACGGTTCATTCAACACGAAGAGAAACCGGATGATTTGCCGCCCGATTTGCCGATTCGAGGCGATCAATTCGCCGCACGCTTTAAACGCGTGGGCAAAGCGATAGACCCCGGTGAGGCAGAGATTGCTGCCAATCCGCGTGCGCGGAGCGCGCATTTAAGAGTGGCTGAGAAAATAGGGTAGCACATGGCTAGGGGTGCGAAACGTGGTTGGCAATTCGCGTTAGTCCTGCTGGCATTGGCAGTGATGGGTTCGGCGATTTCGGTGGTGTACTCCAAACACTTGAACCGGTCGCTGTTTGTTGATTTACGGACGTTGCAGACAGCGCGGGACGATATGAACGTGGAGTGGGTGCAATTGCAGTTAGAACTCGCCAGCTCTGATGCGCATAGTGAGGTAGAACGTCTTGCGCGTGAACGTTTGGGTATGGCTTTGCCGGCGCCGACAGAAGTCGAGATTGTTCGCCCATGACCACACGCGAGCACATTCCTGCTGCGCAATGGCGTCACCGTGTCGTGTTGGTGGGTATAGGTTTGGTAGGCATTGGCTTAGCGTGTCGCGCGCTATATATTCAAGTTATTGATAACGATTTTTTGCAAGATCAGGGTGAAGCGCGCTACCTGAGAACAATTGAAATATCCGCCCATCGTGGCGCGATTTTGGATCGCAATGGTGAGATATTGGCGGCCAGTACGCCGGTCGCGTCGGTATGGGTAGATCCCGTAACAATGACAAAAGACAATGTGACACTCGTGGAATTGGCTAAATTAATTGATCGCCCGGTGCCTGACATTCGAAAGGCGATTGCGTCAGCGCCTAAAGGTAAGCGTTTCCTTTACCTTAAGCAGCATATGGAGCCTGCGCGCGGTCAAGCAGTCAAACGTCTGATTAAAGATAGCAAGTTGGCAGGTATCGGCGTCCGCCGCGAATATCGTCGATTTTATCCCGCGGGCGAAGTCACGGCGCATGTATTGGGGCTCACCAATATTGACGGTGTCGGCACAGAAGGAATCGAGAAAGCGCATGAGGCCTCTTTACTCGGGCGCCCAGGGAAAGAGACGCTCATCAAGGATCTCCATGGTCGCTATGTGGCCGATGTGGAACAAATTTCGTCGCCCCAACCGGGTAAGGATTTAGCGCTTTCCATTGATCGCCGCCTTCAATATTTAGCCTACCGTGAACTCAAGCGTGCCGTGCAAGACCACGGGGCGAAGGCGGGAAGTCTTGTTCTGCTGGATGCGCGCACGGGCGAAGTGTTGGCAATGGTCAATCAGCCGTCCTATAACCCAAACAATCGCGCCGATTTAACTCACGAACAACTGCGAAATCGCGCCGTGACGGATATGTTTGAGCCAGGTTCAACCGTCAAGCCGTTCATCATTGCAGCCGGGTTGACGAACGGAAAATTCCGTCCAGACACGCGAATTGAGACCGGTAACGGTCGCATTAAAGTGGGTAACCGAACCATAACAGATCACGAGGTGTTGGGTCGCACTGACGTGCGGCAAGTTCTGCAAAAATCCAGCAACGTGGGCACCGTTCTCATTGCGCGTGGATTGCCGCGTGAGCAGGTATGGCAGACGTTCCGCAATGTTGGTTTAGGCAGTTCGACCCATTCATCATTTCCTGGTGAGACCCGTGGCAAGTTGCCGCCTTTAAATGGCTTGTCGCAGGTCGACTACGAAGCCATGTCCTATGGATACGGTCTGGGTGTTTCAACGCTTCAGCTCGCACAAGCCTATACCGTATTCGCGAATGAGGGCATGTTGAAACCGATTTCCTTTTCGCGAATCGACGAAGTTCCTGTGGGTAAACGGGTGATGTCGGCTGAGGTCGTGCGCACCATGCTGCCCATGTTAGAAGGTGTAGTCAGTGCCAAAGGAACAGCCATAAAGGCGTCGGTGCCAGGGTATCGCGTGGGCGGTAAAACCGGCACGGCGCGTAAGTTTTCTCCAGCTGGGGGTTATGCACTGGATAGTCATGTGTCGTTGTTCGCGGGCATTGCGCCGTTGGGTGATCCACGCCTGGTCGCCGTTGTCATGATTGACGAACCCAGTGGCGCTGAATATTTTGGCGGACAAATTGCGGCGCCTGTGTTCTCCCGTGTGATGGCGTCGGCCTTGCGCGTACTCAATATCGCCCCGGATGCGGTTTCGCCGCCACCGTTACGGGTGGCAGCTACGCAATGACGCATTTCACACCAGGCGGAAGACAATGCACGCTGCGCGAGTTGTTCGCGGATATTTCCGCTAACGCTGAATTGGCGGCCATCTCTATTACTGGTTTGACGACGGACAGTCGTGACGTTGTGGTCGGCGATTTGTTTCTCGCGTGTCGCAGTGCCGCAGGCGATGGACGCGAATTTATTGGTCACGCGTTGGTGGCAGGTGCATTGGTGGTTGCGGTAGACGTGGTGCCGGGCGAAGAACTGCAAAGTGGGTTGCGTGACTTGGCGAGTAAATATGGTGCAACTATTTTCGCCGTGCCAGGCCTCGCGGAGCAAATTGGACGTATTGCAGCACATTTTTACGGTGACCCATCCCTGTTCATGCGTGTGATTGGTGTTACCGGAACCAATGGTAAGACATCATGCAGTCAGTTTATTGCGCAATGCTTACATAATGCTGAAGAACCCTGCGCCGTAATAGGAACTTTGGGCAGTGGATTATGGGGAAGTTTAACGCCAACCGGATTCACGACGCCGTTGGCGGTTGCACTGCAAAGAAGCCTGGCTGAATTTCGTGCAGCGGGCGCGCGTTTTGTTTCCATGGAAGTGTCATCGCACGGTTTGGCGCAGGGCCGCACCGATGCAACGCGCATCGAAGTGGCGCTGTTAACGAATTTGAGCCGTGATCACTTGGATTATCACGGCGACATGGAAGCGTATGCGGGTGCCAAGCGCAAATTGTTCCAATTGCCAGGACTGCGCGTGGCCGTGCTTAATCTCGATGACGAATTCGGCCAACGTGTCGCCAATGAAATTCCGGTGGGCGTAGCGCGGATCGGTTACAGCATGGCGCAACATCCTGCTGCAGCGGACTTTCCCGTTATCCATGCGCGTGCTCTGCCCAGGGAAACGGCGGGATTGCGTTTGCAAATATTCTCGCCGTGGGGCGATGGCGAATTGCAAAGCGATTTGTTAGGCGGTTTCAACGCCGAGAATTTATTGGCTGTGTTAGGCGGGTTGCTGGCATTGGATATTCCGTTTGCGACCGCGCTGGAAAAACTTGCCAAGGTTCAGCCGCCGCCGGGAAGAATGGAGCGTTTTGGAGGTGTTTTTGGCCAGCCGTTGGTTGTGGTGGACTACGCGCACACGCCCGATGCGCTCGAACACGTGTTAGGCACGTTGCGCGAGTATTGTCGCGGTAAATTATGGGCGGTGTTTGGTTGTGGCGGTGACCGAGATCGCGGCAAACGTCCACAAATGGGCGCGATTGTCGAGCGTTTGGCGGACCACGTGGTATTGACCGACGATAATCCGCGTAGTGAAAGCGCGCGTGATATCACTAAAGACATATTGGCAGGCATGGCCAATCCGGCGGCTGTCGTGGTGCAACATGACCGGCAATTGGCGATTGCGTATGCCGTAGCGGCTGCGAGTGCAGACGATATCGTGTTAGTGGCCGGAAAAGGGCACGAAGACTATCAAATAATCGGCAATCAACGCCGACTTTTCAGTGATCGCGTGGTAGTACGCGAACTATTAGACAAGGTGGCGTAAGCAGTGAAGGCATTAGAACGTATGACCTTGGTAGAAGTAGCGCATGTGTTGGGTCTACCGACGCCCGCTCACGATGTTTCGATTCGCGGTGTGAGCACTGATAGTCGTACGGTCAAAGAGGGCGATCTTTTCTTTGCCTTGGTGGGGCCGAATTTTAACGGCCATGAATTTGTTGAGTTGGCGGCTGACAAAGACGCTGCGGCAGCAGTAGTCAGCGAGCCGGTAACGGCGGACTTGCCGTTGTTACATGTACCGGATGTGCGACGTGCTTTAGGTCAAGTGGCACGGGCGCGACGCGACGCCTTTCATGGGCCAGTGATTGGCATTACGGGAAGTAATGGCAAGACAACGACCAAAGAAATGATTACCTCGATTCTGCGTGAGCGCGGCGCCGTTTTGGCCACGCAGGGAAATCTAAATAACGAAATCGGCGTGCCGCTTACCATTATGCGCATGGAGCAAACAGATACGTTTGCTGTGATTGAAATGGGTGCGAGCCATTCGGGTGAAATCGCGTATTTGGCCGGAATTTCTCGACCGGATGTGGGGCTTGTCACCAATGCTGGCGCAGCCCATTTAGAAGGATTCGGCAGTATTGAAGGCGTGGCGCGTGCCAAGGCCGAACTTTTTACTGCGCTCGCACCGAACGGAATCGCTGTGATTAATGCCGATGATGTGTATGCGCCCATTTGGTTTGAAATGAGTAAACATTGTCGACACATGAGTTTTGGTGTGGACCAGACCAGTGCCAATGTCTCGGCGCGTGACGCGCAGTTTGACGCTGAATGCACGCGTTTTGTACTAGTCGCCAACGGCGAAGAAATTTCAATTCGACTCGCCGTGCTGGGCATACACAATGTTCGCAACGCCTTAGCGGCCGCCGCCGCGTCTATCGCGGCGGGGGCGACTTTAAGTGACGTAAAGGCAGGGCTCGAATCGTTTAGTCCAGCGAAAGGTCGCTTACAACAAAAAGCGGGACTAAAAGGCGCGAGAATCCTTGATGATAGTTATAACGCCAATCCTGATTCTTTTCATGCCGGCATTGATGTGCTCGCGGCATACCCTGGCATGCGAATTACGATAATGGGTGACATGTTAGAGCTTGGGGATGGCGCACACGCGGCGCATCGGGAGTTGGGTTTGTATGCCAAACGCAAAGGCATTGACGTCTTGCTCGGTGTTGGAACAATGACGGCCGCCGCTGTAGAAGGCTTCGGCCCGGGAGCCATTCATTTCGAAACACAACAAGCGTTGGTGGCGTATTTGGTAGATCGACTCAGTGAGTCGGTCACATTATTGGTTAAAGGTTCGCGCGGTTCACACATGGAAAATGTTGTGAATGCCCTGTTGCAGACAAAGTAGTTAGGAGTAAAAACAGGGTGTTAGTGTTTTTGTTTGAGTATCTGTCGCAGTTTTATAGCGGCTTCAAGGTATTTCAATATATTACCTTGCGTGGCATTTTAGGCGTCGTCACGGCGTTGACGATTTCTTTGGTGGTGGGGCCAGCGATGATTCGCCATCTAGCGTTGATTAAATTCGGCCAGCCCATTCGCGACGATGGCCCACAGTCGCACTTTAGTAAGCGCGGCACACCGACGATGGGTGGAACCTTGATTTTGGTCGCGCTGGCTGTGAGTACCTTGCTTTGGGCAGACTGGCGCAACAAATATGTGTGGATCGCCCTCGCGGTGGTGCTTGTTTTTGGCATGATCGGTTTTCTGGACGATTACAAAAAGATTGTGAAGAAGAATCCGAAAGGCCTCGCCGCGCGCCATAAGTATGCTTTACAAACAATTGGCGGGTTGGGTGCGGCTATTGTTCTCTATGTGACCGGCACGCCGACGGAAACCACGCTCATTATTCCGTTTTTCAAGGGTGTCGCTATCCAGTTAGGGATTTTTTACATCG